>JAFEBC010000536.1 GCA_018266095.1 Deltaproteobacteria bacterium | reverse complement strand
CGCTCACGCACGTGATGCCCGAGTGGGTGCAGGTGAAGGCAGACGGCTCGCTCGCGGTCGACGAGAACGCGGGCATCCGCGCGGCGGCGGGCGCGGCGCTGATCGTGCCGACGGTGAGCAACTACGGTCCGGGCGGCTTCACGCGCGACCTGGCGCGCGCGGCGATCGGCACCGAGGAGGCGCGCAAGCAGACGGTGCAGCGGCTCGCGCAGTTGTGCGTCGAGCACGCGTGGGCGGGCCTGAATCTGGACCTGGAGAACCTCGAGCCGCGCGACTGGCGCGACGTGGCGTCCCTCGTGGAGCTGCTCGCGGCCGAGCTGCATCCGCGCGGCCTGCTCGTGACCATCGACGTGCCGCCCGAGCCACGCAACCTGCCCGTGGAGCGGCTCGCGGCGGCCTCGGACTTCCTCGTGCTCATGGCCTACGACGAGCACGCCTCGTCGGACAATCCGGGGCCGATCGCGACCCCGCGCGGTGTGGCTGCCGCCGCGGCCGCGTACCTCTCTCGCGCGCCCGCGGACAAGCTGGTGCTCGCGCTGGGCGCCTACGGCTACGACTGGCCGCTCGACGAGGACGGCGACGCAGCGGGCGGCGCGGAGGAGCTCTCGTTCTCGCAGGCCCTGGCCCTCGCGCGCGAGAACGAGGTGGCGGTCGAGTTCGACGACGACTACAAGACGAGCTCGTACGAGTACGACGACGACGAGACGCAGACGAAGCACGCGGTGTGGTTCCTCGACGCGCCCGCGATGTACGCGCAGTTGACCAGCGTGAAGGGCTTGAAGCTCCGCGGCACCGCCGTGTGGCGGCTGGGGGCTGAGGATCCGAAGATCTTCTCGCTCTTCACCTCGCAGCCGGCGCCCGTGTTCGACGCCGACGGCGCGCGCGGGCGGCTCGACGGCGTGGTGCAGAACGATCCCACCGACGTGCAGCTCACGGGCGAGGGCGAGCTCTTCGCGCTCAAAGGCAATCCGCAGCCGGGCCGGCGCGCGCTGACGTGGAGGCCCGATGGCGCGCTCGACCAGGTGGACTACCAGCAGATCCCCTCGGGCTGGATCCTGGAGCGGCGCGGCGGGCGGCCCAAGGGCAAGGTCGCGCTCACCTTCGACGACGGGCCGGACCCGAAGTACACGCCGCGCATCCTCGAGCTGCTCAAGGCGCGCAACGTCCACGCGGCCTTCTTCCTCATCGGTGAGAACGCGCAGGCGGCGCCGCAGTTGGTGCGCCGCGAGCTCGACGAGGGGCACCTCATCGGCAACCACAGCACCACGCACCCGGACCTGGCCAAGGTGTCGCCGCTGCGGCTGGAGCTGGAGCTGAACGTGACCGAGCGGCTGCTCGAGTGGGTGAGCGGCGCGCGGCCCAAGCTGTTCCGGCCGCCATACCACTCGGACGAGGCGCTCGACGAGGTGGACAACGCGGTGGTGATCGCGCGCGCGTCGCGGCTGGGCTACCTGACGCTGGGGCAGGACATCGATCCCGAGGACTTCGATCTGCGCGATCCGGACGAGATCGTGAAGCGCGTGCTGGAGCGGGCCAAGGCGGGCAACGTCATCCTCCTGCACGACGGCGGCGGGGACCGCAGCGCCACGGTGGCCGCGCTGCCGAAGCTCCTGGACGGGCTCGCCGCGCAAGGGCTGCAAGTGGTGGACCCGTGGGAGCTGACCGGGATGTCGCGCGCGGACCTGTTGCCGCAGGCCTCGCAGGCCACGGGCGACAAGCTGGTGGCCGCGGGTGATTCGCTCGTGTTCACGGCCCTGACGGCGGCGGCGCGGGTGCTGGGGCCCGCGTTCCTCTTCGCCATCGGGCTCTTGGGGTTGCGCGCGGTGATCCTGGCCATCGCCGCGCCGCTGCAGGCCCGGCGCACGCGGCGGCGCGAGTTGCTGGACGAGTCCATCATTGCCAAGACAACGGTTGCCGACGACAAGCAATCGCCCGGCTCCGCGCCGCCGGTGGCGAAGCCGACCGTGAGCGTGGTGGTCCCCGGCTACAACGAGGAGAAGGTCATCTGCCGCACGGTGCAGTCGCTGCTCGAGCAGGAGCCGCCGGTGCTGGAGGTGGTCTGCGTCGACGACGGCTCGACCGATCGCACGAGCGCCGTGCTGCACGAGGCCTTCGACGGCAATCCGCGCGTGCGCATCTTCACCAAGGTCAACGGCGGCAAGTCGTCGGCGCTGAACCTGGGCTTCCGCGAGGCCAAGGGTGAATTGGTGGTGGCGCTCGACAGCGACACCGTCTTCGCGCCGGACACGGTGGCGGAGCTGTGCGGGCCGCTCTCGGATCCCAAGGTGGGCGCGGTGGCCGGCAACGCCAAGGTGGGCAACCGGGTGAACCTGCTCACGCGCTGGCAGGCGCTCGAGTACGTCACCGCGCAGAACCTGGAGCGGCGCGCGTGGGATCTCGCGGGCGCAGTGCCCGTGGTCCCGGGCGCGGTGGGCGCGTGGCGCAGGCAGGCCGTGCTCGACGCGGGCGGCTTCCACGAGGACACGCTGGCCGAGGACACCGACCTCACGCTGCGCCTCATCGAGAGCGGCCTGCGCGTGGTCTACGCCGAGCACGCGCTCGCGTACACGGAGGCCCCCGAGACGCGCAAGGCGCTCCTGAAGCAGCGCTTCCGCTGGACCTATGGCGTCCTGCAGGCGTGCTGGAAGCACAAGGGCAAGCTCTTCCGGCCGAGCGGCGGCGTGCTGGGCTGGCTCATCCTGCCCGCGTTCGCCATCTATCAATTCCTGGTGCCGCTGAGCGCGCCGGTGGTCGATCTGCTGCTCGTCAGCTCGCTCAGCCGCGGCCGCACCGGGGAGACGCTCGCGTACTACATGCTG
>JAFEBC010000535.1 GCA_018266095.1 Deltaproteobacteria bacterium | reverse complement strand
GAGCGGGTCCTCGGCAACATGGCGACGCACGCGAACGTCGCCGCCTACGTCGTGGTCAGCCTCGGCTGCGAGGTGAACCAGCCGCGCACGATGATCAAGCACCGCGGGCTCACCAATCCGCAGGCGCCGGATCAGCCGCCGCCCGTCATCGGCATCCAGGCCTCCGGCGGCGTGCGCACGGCAGTGGACGAGGTGGTCGCGCAGATCACCAAGCTGCTCCCGCAGGCCAACGCCGCGCGCCGCACCAGGCAGCCGATCTCGAACCTCATCCTCGGCACCAACTGCGGCGGCTCCGACGGCTACTCCGGCATCACCGCCAACCCCGCGTTGGGCCGCGCCGCAGACGAGCTCATCCGCTACGGCGGCTCGGCCATCCTCGGCGAGACCACGGAGATCTACGGCGCCGAGCAACTGCTCACGCGCCGCGCGACCAACCCCGCCGTGGCCCGCAAGCTGCTCGATCGCATCGCCTGGTGGCGGCGTCACTTGCAGTCGCACGGCGCCGACGTCGATCACAACCCCTCGCCCGGCAACATCGCGGGCGGCATCAGCACCGTGCTGGAGAAGTCGCTGGGCGGCGTGGCCAAGGGCGGCACCACGCCGCTCGTGGACGTGGTCGAGTACGGCGAGCGCTCGAAGGAGCGCGGCTTCATCTTCATGGACACGCCTGGCTACGACCCGGTGTCGGTCACGGGCATCGTCGCGGGCGGCGCGAATCTGATGGCCTTCACCACCGGCCGCGGCTCGGTGCTCGGCTTCAAGCCCACTCCCTCCCTCAAGCTCGCGTCCAACTCGACCACGTACCGCAACATGTCCGACGACATGGATCTCGACTGCGGCACCATCCTCGAGGGCGCCAGCATCGAGGAGACCGGTCTCGCCATCTTCGAAGAGCTGTTGCGCGTCGCGTCGGGCAAGAAGACCAAGAGCGAGGAGCTCGGCCTCGGCGATGAAGAGTTCGATCCCTGGATGCCTGGCCCCACTCTGTGACAGCGTGTGTCGAATTGGCCTGACCACTTGACAGTCTGACCAATCTGCACCTACGGTCTCGCTCACGCTGCGGAGGTGTTCGATGTCCTGTACGAGTCGCATCACGACCTGGTCGGTCCTCGCAGCGGCGCTGGGAGGCGTGCTCCTCGCCCCCGCGCGCGCCCGCGCGGACGACTTCCCGCTGCAGGTGAAGCCCTACGGATTCTTGAACGCGCAGCTCGAGTGGGTGCGCGCGCTGGGCGGCACCACGCCGTACACGCCGCGCATGCGCGTCTCGGACTGCAACTCGCGCCTGGGCCTCGCGGGCTCGCTCGCCGTCAACGACGACCTCAAGGTCGTGGTGCAGCTCGAGGGGTTCCTCAACAACTTCGAGCAGGGCGGCATCGACGACCTCGGCCACCCGTCCACCCTCGAGTCGCGCAACTCGTTCGTGGGCGTCGATCACCGCCGCTTCGGGCGCCTGCTCGTCGGCTACATGGACTCGCCCTACCGCAGCCTGGTCGGCACCGGCAACGAGTACGGAGGCAACCTCGGCCTCACGCAGCTCGGGCTCGATCTCTGGAACAACACCACCGCGTCGATGTCGGGCGGCTTCCCCAGCTTGTTCAGCCGCGGCGAGGCGCGCTTCAAGAACTCCGTCCACTACACCTCGCCCGAGCTCTTCGGCGTGCGCCTGTCCGCCGCGTACGGCTTCGACGAGACCTTGTCCAACGGCGGCCGCCGCGACCGCGTGTCGGTGGCGCTCTCGTACAACCTGCTGGGCCTCAAGGCGGGCATCGCCTTCGATCACCAGGCCAACACCGGCGTCGACGGCGACAGCCTGCAGCGCGGCCTCGGCTTCCAGACCACCGGCGTCAACGACGTCGCCACCAACTACTACAAGGTGTTCGCGTCCTATCTGTTCCCCACCAACACCTACGTGGGCTTCGGCTACGAGCGCAGCGTCTACGGCTACGCCAACTTCGCGCAGATCGATCCCGGACAGATCTACACGCCGCTCGATCAAGGCACGATGTCGCAAGGCGGCGCGATGCTCTCGATCGCGCAGGGCCTGGGCGATCTGACCTTCATGTTCTCGGTGGGAAAGCTCGGCAACCTCAGCAACTCGATCGAGGGCTCGGGCAGCGACTACGGCGCGAGCCAGCTCTCCATCGGCGCCAAGTACGCGTTCAACGGCGCGTTCATGGCGTACGTCTTCTTTTCGCGCATCGACAACAAGCCGCTCCAGAACCTCCAGCTCGGCTCGCCCATCTTCTCGAACCAGACGGGCACCGACGGCGCGTACCTCTCTCCGGGCGACAAGCCCACCGCCGGTGGCATCGGCATGATCGCGAGGTTCTAATGCGAGGACACACCATGACGACTCCACGCCAGCACCCGTCGCGGGCCCTCTTCATCGGCGCCGCTGCGCTGCTCGTCTCCGCCGCCTGCAACGACAAGTCGGACGCGTCGGTCTCGTACGAATCGCGCGAGCCCTTTCAGGTGGGCACGACCACGTACGATCCCGATCTGCCCGCGGAGCCGCGGCTGCCGGATCCGAGCGAGGTCTGCGCGACGCTCGAGGCCAGCAACAAGTACGTCACCCGGCCCGACGGCGCGCTGCCGCCCGAAGCCGATCCGTCTCCCGCCGGCGCAGGCGTGGCCGCCGATCCCGCGATCGTGAACCCGGATCAGGCGCGCATCCAGGCCGCGCTCGATGCCTGCGGCGCGTCGGTCGATCTCGAGGTGGGCGCGGCGATCGCGGCCGCCGACGCTGACGCCGTCGCTGCGCAGAAGGCGGTGGGCGATCCGAACATCAACATCGCGGGCGCGAGCGGCGAAGAGCTCGCCAAGCCCATGTACAAGGCGCGCCGCTACGCCGTGCGCCTCACCGTCAGCAGCACCGGCGCGGGCAACGGCTTCATCTCCGGACCGCTCATCCTGCCCTCGGGCGTCACGCTCTGGATCGACAAGGGTGTCACGCTCTTCGCCACGCGCGACGTGATCCCCTATTCGCCCGCGCTCGCCGGACCCTATTGCGCGAACACGGCCGTGAGCGCCTCGAAGGCGGGCTCGTCGGGCAACTGCAACGCGCTCTTCAGCGGCAACAACCTCATCAACTCCGCCATCGTCGGCGATGGCGCCATCGACAGCCGCGCCTACGCGGAGATCGTCACCACCAACAAGCTCTACCCGCTGATGAAGACGGACCTCACCTGCTCGAACACGTACACGAACTACGCGAAGGGAACGCAGGCCGCCGACGGCACGCCCTGCGACAACGGCGGCACGTTCGTGAACTCGAAGGCGTCGGCGCGCAACATGACCTGGTGGGACCTCGCCTGGCTCGGCAACCTCGTGCAGAACGGCCGCACCGGCTTCGGCTCGCAGTCGAACTTCCGCATGATGGTGTTCAACTACGCGAAGAACCTCACGCTCTATCGCATCACCATGAACAACAGCGCGAACTTCCACATGGTGCCGTCGGGCATCGACGGCCTCACCGTGTGGGGCGTGAAGCTGCAGACGCCGTCGCTCGCCGCGTACGCGAACCCCGCGGGCAACCTGAACCCGCTCTACACCGGCGACATCTTCGTGGAGGACAACGTCAAGAACACCGACGCGTTCGATCCGGGCTCGGCCAGCAAGCCCATCCTCGGCAAGCTCACCACCGGCGCGAAGACCACCAGCACCAGCGCCATCGCCTTCGACGGCTACTTGAAGAACGTCGTCTTCGCCTACAACTTCGTCAGCACCGGCGACGACGACTTCGTGCTCAAGGGCTCCAACAGCCCGGCGCCGGCGGGCTCCGGGCTCGCGGCGGTCGACGGCGATCGCGACGTGCGCGGCGATCGCCGCTACGGGATCATGGTGACGCACAACCACTTCTTCTGGGGCCACGGCATCTCGGTCGGCAGCGAGACCAACGCGGGCGTGAAGAACGTGCACGTCTACGACAACAGCTTCAACGGCTCGGAGGAGGCGCTGCGCATCAAGTCCGACTACGCGCGCGGCGGCGAGGTGAGCAACGTCTACTACGACCGCATCTGCATCCGCGACACGCTGAACTCGCTCTTGTTCACGCCGTACTACAGCACCAAGGCGCTGCCGGCGGCCGGGCCGCTCATCCCGAACTTCCACGACATCTTCATCAG
>JAFEBC010000534.1 GCA_018266095.1 Deltaproteobacteria bacterium | reverse complement strand
TGCCGTTCACGCCGCCCTGCGCGTGAACCGCTCGCCGCGCGCGTCGTTCGTGGTGGCCCGCCTCTCGCGCCTGGAGCTCGTCGCCGCCGTCGGCCCCGACGAGGCCCAAGCCCTCCTCGACGCGCCCGAGTGGCGCTGGCTCGCCGCCATCCCCGACACTCTCCCCGGCGACGCCGTCTCCGCCACGCTGGAGACCCTCGCCTCCAAGCCCGGCCCCTGCGCCGCCGGCACCTCCACCCACTGCCTCGTCGACCCCACCTTCGACGAGCTCCTCACCGGCCTCGCCACGCGCGGCTACGTCGCCGACAGCCCGAGCTTCGCCAGCGCCCTCACCGACCGCGCCGCCTGGCTCTCCTCGCTCACCGGCAAGGTCGCCGACCGCAGCTCCGCCATCGAGCTCGAGAACGCGCGCCGCAAGCGCTCGCAGCCCACCGGCGGCCTCCTCCTCGGCCTGGGCGCCTCCGAGATGTGGTCGCGCCGCGCCATCTCGCTGCGCACGAGCCCGCGCTTCGAGATCGACCCCTCCAGCGTCCCCAACGAGCCGCTCCCGCAGGCCACCCGCAGCGGCATCGTCCTCGCGCACCTCTTGCCCTACCGCGTGTCGCTCGACGTCGCGCGCGGCGGCCTCGCGCTCTCCTGGTTCGAGCCCGCGGTGCGCATCACGCCCTGGCTCGCGCTCGAATCGCAGCTCGACGTGCTCGACTTCGACGCCAAGAACAGCGCCATGTCGTCCACCTTCGGCCTCTTGCCCACCTTCACCACCGGCGGCCTCGCGCTCTCGGCGGGCCTGCGCTCGAGCTTCCTCTGGGACACCGCCGCCTTCACCCGCATCGGCGTCGTCGGCCGCCTCGCGCTCTTGCAGGAGCGCCTCGCCTTCACCGCCGGCGTCCGCTCGCTCGCCGGGCCCGACAAGGAGTTCTTCGTCACCCTCTCCATCGCCGACCTGAACGGCATCGCCTACTGGCTCACGCCCTGGACGCGCGAGCCCTGAACGCGCGACACGGTGACGAAGCGCACACGGATCCCGCGCACACGCACGTACCCCACGGAATCGCCGATCGAACCTCGCACGCTTGCTCAGCTTTCGCCGACGCGCGCGATTCGCTGTTGCTCCCCACTGCTCGCCCTGCGACACTCTTTCCATGGGCTACAGAGCGATGCGGTCTGAAACCGTCGCCGCCGTACCCCGGACCGGGACCAGGTCCGTCGCAGGCGCTGTCGAGATCGTCTTCTTCCACGACGTCCTCTGCGCCTGGAGCTACATCGCCGATCAGCGCCTCGCGTTGATCAAGGAGCAGTACGGCAGCGCCCTCACCTGGCGCACGCTCGGCTTCCCCTTGCGCCCCGACGAGCAGGCCCCCGACAAGAAGCAGCGCGCCCTCTTCGCGCGACACTTCAAGCGCGCCGCCAAGGAGAACGAGGGCAAGGGCGTCACCGCCGACTTGTGGACCGGCAACGACGCGCCGAACTCCTCGACGCCGCCCTTGCTCGCCCTCGAAGCCGCGAGAGCCCAAGGCGACGACGCCCACGACGACCTCCTCAAGGCCTTGCGCCAGGCCGCCTTCCTGCGCGGCCTCAACGTCGCCCGCCGCGATGTCCTCGTCGAGCTCGCCGAGAGCTCCGGCCTCGACATGCCGCGCTTCTTCGCCCGCTTCGACGACCCGCACACGCAAGAGCGCGTCGCCAAGGGCGTCGCCGAGGCCGAAGCCCTCGAGATCAAGGGCGTCCCCGCCTTGGTGATCGGCGGCGAGTGGCTCATGCAGGGCTGCCGCGAAGTCGCCGAGTACCGCGACGTGATCGACCGCTACATGAAGGAGCGGGCGGGCGCGCCGGAGCTGCGGATCATTCATTAGGGTCAGAAACCGCTCGGGGGAGCGTTCATGGCGACGAGCAAGGCCGAGTGGTTGGTCGTGCTCGATCGCGCACTGTCGACCGAACGAAATCCCGAGGCCTTGGGGAGCACGTTGCGCCACGCCCTCGAAGAGCTGCGGGGCCTTTGGAGAGCCGCACCGAGTGACTTCAGCGACGCGGACATCGCGCACCTGAAGGGGCTGCGGTCGATCGAACAGTCGGTCGCCGCTTACGAGAGTTCGTACGAGGAGGTCTCGAGCGTCGACACCGTCGATGACTGCGAAGAGCTCATGGGGGATCTGGCTGTCCTCCTCGCGGCGCTGGCCGGCACGGCAATCGCCGATCGGATCCGTCGCGACCAGCGCGCACTGACGGAGCGGCTCGGAAAGCTGGATGCGCAAGCAGCCGACCGCTACGAGACCGATCGGGTGTCTCGTGTTCGTGAAGTCGAACGTCGTCGAGCGGCCCGGTGCCCGCACTGCCAGGCCGCGATGGTTCTCCGCGACGGCACGTTTGGCTTGTTCTGGGGCTGCGCGAGGTTCCCGGACTGTGTCGCCAAGCGACAGGTGCTGCCCGAAGACCTCGCGTTCATCGAACGCACCTCTCGCGGCGAGGGCCGGACCGAGTAGAGCCTTGGCACCCCACCCGGACCAAGAGCGGGCCCGGGGCGTGGGGGAGATGCGCGCCGCCTTGAGCGCGCGGCACATCAAGGCGTGGAACGGAGCTCCAAGCACCTCGCGGATGCGAGGTGCCGGTCGTGCCGCTGGCCTCCTGGCGGCGCGCGCTCCCCCACGCCCCGGGCCCGCGGACGCCCCCCGAAGCACGAAGGCCCCGGAACCAAGCGGTCCCGAGGCCTCCGATGCGAACCACTGCGCGCGAACTACTGCGCCGTGATCGTCACGTCATCCACATAGATGTCGTTGCCGTACACGCTGATGCCCAAGAACCCCAGCTCGATCGTCTGGCCCTTGTAAGCCGACAGATCGACGCTCGCCTGCGCCCACCCAGTCG
>JAFEBC010000533.1 GCA_018266095.1 Deltaproteobacteria bacterium | reverse complement strand
GCTGATCAGAACCCGCGCTTGCGCTCCAGCGCCCAGCGGTACACATCGCCGTACTGCGCGGCCGCCTCGCCCCAGCCGAGCTTCTTCTGCATCGCGCGCCGCTGCATCTGCGCGTACGCGCCCTTCCCGCGCCACGCTTCGACGGCCCACGCCACCGTGTCCACCAGCGAGTCCGCGCTCAGGTCCTCGAGGCGGAACCCGCTCCCCGCGCCGGTCTTCGCGTCGAAGTTCTCCACCGTGTCAACGAGCCCGCCCGTCGAGCGCACCACCGGCATGGTGCCGTAGCGCTGGCTGTACATCTGCGAGAGCCCGCACGGCTCGAAGCGCGAGGGCATGAGGAACAAATCCGCGCCCGCGTAGATGCGATGCGCGAGGCCATCATCGAAGCCGATGCGCGCGCGCAGCCGGTCGCCGAGGCGCACGTTCATGTCGAGCAGCGCGTGCTCGAGATCCGCGTCCCCCGCGCCCAGCACCACGAGCTGACAGCCGAGCGCGAGCAGCCGCTCTGCCGCCTCGACCACCACGTCCGAGCCCTTCTGCCGCGAGAGCCGCGCCACCATCGCCAGCACGCACACGTCGTCGCGCACGGGCAGCCGCAACTCCTCTTGCAGCGCGCGCTTGCACTTGGACTTCCCCGACAGCTCGTGCGCGTCGAAGTGCGCCGGCAGGTGCGGATCGGTGCGCGGATCCCAGGCCTTGTCGTCGATGCCGTTGAGCACACCCACGAGGTCCGCGCCGCGAAAGTCGAGCACGTGCGCGAGCCCGCAGCCGTACTCGGCCGTGCGGATCTCGCGCGCATACGTGGGCGACACCGTGGTCAGCATGGTGGCGTGGTAGAGCCCGCCCTTGAGCAGGTTCAGGCCGCCGAAGTCCTCCAGCGAATCCGCGCGGAACTCACTCTGCGGGATCTGCGCCTGCGCGAGCAGCGTCGCCGGCAGCTTCCCCTGGTGCAGGAGGTTGTGGATGGTCAGCACGCTCGCGCTCTCCGGGAACGCGTGCGCCTCGGCGGTGTTCAGGTAGACCGGCACGAGCGCGCTCGGCCAGTCGTGCGCGTGGAACACGTCTGGCGTCCAGTGCAGGTGCCGCGCCAGCGCGAACGCCCCGCGCGACAAGAGCGCCATGCGCAAGAGCTGATCGGGCGGCTGCCCCGTGGGCGGGTCGTAGATGTACCCGCGCGCGAACAGCGCGTCGTGCTCGAGCAGGTACAGCGGCACGTCGCTCCCCGGCAGCCGCGTCTCGAACACCTTGCACCAGCGCTCGCCCGCGCCCATCGGCACCGCCACCGGCTGCGCGTGCTCGACCATCCCCGCCGTCGACAGATGCGAGTAGCGCGGCAACAGCACCCGCACGTCGTGCCCACGCTCTTTGAGCGCGATCGGCAGCGCGCCCACCACGTCGCCGAGCCCGCCCGTCTTGGCGAAGGGCGACACTTCCGACGACACGAAGAGGACCGAAGGGAGCGCCATGGGTTCGATTCCCGCCTACGAGATCTTCTTGAGCCCCGGCATCGCCCACGGCGCGGGCTCGCGCAGGAGCTTCTCGAACGCAGACGCCTCGATGGGCCGCGAGAAGTAGAACCCCTGGCCGAAGTCGCAGCCCAGCCGCTGCAACAACGCGAGCTGGCTCTGCGTCTCGATGCCCTCGGCCACGAGCTCCATGCCCAGCGTGCGCGCGAGGCCGACGATGGTGCGGATGATCTCCGCGGGCTTGCCGGCCTCGGCGCGGCCCACGAACGAGCGATCGATCTTGAGCGCGTCGAAGCGGAACTCGTGCAGGTAGCTGAGGCTGGAGTAGCCGGTGCCGAAGTCGTCCAGGAGCAAGTGCACGTTCTGCTGCTTGAGCTGCGCGAGGAGCAGCGACGCGGGCCCGAGCTGCTCCATGATCACGCTCTCGGTGATCTCCAGCCGCAGCCGATCGGCCGCGAGCCCGCTCTGCGACAGCGCCGCGCGCACGTTGCCCTCGAGCTCCGGCCCGAGCTGACGCGCAGACAGGTTCACGGCCATGGTCAGCGGCGCGCCCTTGGGCAGCACCTCGAGCCAGCCCTTGGCCGCGCGACACGCCTCCTGCATCACCCACGCGCCGATGGGCACGATGAGGCCCGTCTCCTCGGCGATGGGGATGAAGCTCGTCGGCGGAATGCGCCCGCGGTTCGGATGCATCCACGAGCAGAGCGCCTCGCAGCCCACGATCGCGCCGGTCTGCAGCGAGACCACGGGCTGGTACAGCACCTTGAGCTCGCCCGTGTCGCGGCCCGGCACGCCGAGCGTGCGCTCCAGCGCGCGCCGCAGATCCGTCTCGATCTGCAAGAGCGCCTTGGCCTTCACGTGCATGGCCGGCTGGAACGTCATCGTGCGCGCGCGGCCACCCTCCTTGGCGCGGTACATCGCGGTGTCCGCGTCGCGCAGGATCTCCTCGGGCGCGTGATAGCCCGGATGTCCCGCCGCGATGCCCGCGCTCGCGCTCGCGAACACCTCGGTGCCCGCCAGGTCGTGCACGTGCGCGAGCTCCTGATGGATGCGCTCGACCACGCGCAGCGGCTCGTCCGGCTCGAGATAGTCCTCGAGCAGGATGGCGAACTCGTCGCCGCCGAGCCGCGCCACGGTGTCGCCGGGCCGCACGCACGCGAGGAGCCGCCGCGCGACCGCGATCAGCAGTTGGTCGCCCAGGAAGTGCCCGAGCGAATCATTGATGGTCTTGAAGCGATCGAGATCGAGGATGACGAGCGCGTACTTGTAGTCGGCCTTGCGCCGCCCGAACGCCATCGCCTGCGAGATGCGGTCCACGAACAAGGAGCGATTCGGCAGGCCCGTGAGCGCGTCGTGGAGCGCGTCGTGCAGCAGCTTCTCCTCGGCCCGCTTGCGCTGCGTGATGTCCGTCTGCGAGCCGGCCATGCGATACGCGCGTCCACCCGGCGCCCGCACCGCGAGCCCGCGCACCAGCATCCAGCGCCAGCTCCCGTCCTCGTGCCGCAGCCTGTGCTCGTTCTCCAGCCACGGCGTTCGCCCCTCGAGGTGAAGCGCGATGTCCCCGAGCAAGCGCGACCGATCGTCCCCGTGCACGCGCGCGATCCACACGTTGGGATCGTCGCCGAGGTCCTCGCCCGCCACGCCCGCCTGCTGCCGCCAGCGCTGCGACAGGTAGATCTGCCCGGTGCGCAGATCCCAGTCCCACAGCCCGTCGTTCGCGCCCTGCGCCGCGAGCGCGTACCGCTCCTCGCTCTCGCGCAGGTGCTCCTCCGCCTGCACGCGCTCGGTCACGTCGATCATGGTGCCGATGACCACGCGCCGGCCCTCGAGCGTGTCCCCCACGCCGTTCACCTCGCAGTGGATGACCGCGCCGTCCTTGCGCTTGCCGCGGAACACGTAGCGCACCGACGGCACCTCGCCGGTGAGCCGCTTGCGCAGGTTCTCATTCACGATCGCGCGGTCGCTCTCGTCGACCAGCTCCGCCACCGTGAGCTTGCCGACCATCTCCTCGACCGTGTAGCCGAAGATGCCCGCGAAGCGCGGGTTCGCGTACGCCACCTGCGGCGCGCCCGGATCGCCGTCCTTGCCGTCGATGATGTAGATGCCCGCCAGCGACTGCTCCACGAGGCCGCGGAAGCGATCCTCGCTCGCGCGCAGGGCCTTCTGCGACTCGACCTTGTCGGTCATGTCGCGGGCGATGCCCATCACGCCCACGACCTCTGCCTCTTCGCTGCCCGGCGCGCCGCCGCGATAGATGTAGCGGCTGGAGACCTCGAGCTGCACCCGCCGCCCGCTCTTGTCGACGACGACCATGGTGAAGGGCGTGAAGCGCTC
>JAFEBC010000532.1 GCA_018266095.1 Deltaproteobacteria bacterium | reverse complement strand
GAGATAGCCCGAGAGCGCCGCGGTCAGCACGAAGGCCGAGAGGTTCGCGGCCAGCGTCAAGAGGAGCCGCGGCGTCGGCAGCGGCGGCCGCGAGAGGTAGGCCGGCACGCTCACCACCGAGCGCTCGGTGAGCACGACCAGCACCATGAACACCACCGCCGACGCCGAGGCCGCGATGGTCGCGCCGCGCCGCGAGAGGCCGATGGCCGCGTTCACGATCGCGAGCGGATAGAGGATGGTGAAGATGCTCTCCGCCCCGCCCGTCAGGTACACGAGCCCCGTGGCCGCGATGAGATCGCCCACGATCTGCCCGTACGCCACCGAGCGCAGGTAGCGCCCCGCGCGCAGGAAGAGCGCCGCCGCCAGCGAGGCGAGATAGATGCTGGCGATGATCCCGTAGAGCAGCCCCTCGGCGCCGCGCACGAAGCCGTCGGCCGCGTCGAGGGTGAGGCGCGCGGTGGCGATGAGCAGCGCCGTGCCGATGAGCAGGCGCAGGCCGTTGAGCAGCAGCAGCTTCCGATACAAATCAGCCGCCCCCAACGAGGGTGGGGGCGGCTCGGAGATGCTCAAGAGAGACAAGCGCTGAGTGCTACTTGATGGCGCCTGCGATCGAGAAGATCGGCAGGTACATGGCGACGAGGAAGCCACCGACCACGCCGCCGAGGAAGACCATCATCACCGGCTCGATGAGGCTGGTGAGCGCCGCGACCGCCGCGTCGACCTCGTCGTCGTAGAAGTCGGCGATCTTGGTGAGCATCTGGTCCATCGCGCCCGTGGCCTCGCCGACGCCGATCATCTGCACGACCATGGGCGGGAACACCTTCGTCTCCGCCAGCGGCTGCACGATGGTCTTGCCCTCCGAGATCTTCTCCTTGGTGTAGCGGATGGCCTTCTCGACCGTCTTGTTGCCGGCCGTCTTGGCCACGACCTCCAGGCCGTCGAGGATGGGCACGCCCGAGCTGATCATGGTGCCCAGCGTGCGGGTGAAGCGCGCCACGGCCACCTTGCGGATGAGCGGCCCGAAGATGGGCGTGCGGATGGAGAACGCGTCGAACTGCTCGCGGCCCTTGGGCCACTTGAGGTAGGCGCGGAAGGCCACCACGACGGCGGCGACGCCGATCACCATGTAGATGAAGTAGGCCTGCATGAACTTCGAGATGTCGATGACCACCTGCGTGGGCGCGGGCATGGCGCCGCCGAAGTCCTTGAACATCTTCTCGAACGTCGGGGTCACGAAGAGGAGGAGCACCACGGTCACGCCCACGGCGACCACGAGCACGACGCTCGGATACACCATGGCGCTCTTGACCTTGCCTTTGAGCTTCTCGTTCTTCTCGATGTAGACCGCGAGGCGGTTCAGGATCGTGTCCAAGATACCGCCGATTTCGCCGGCCGCGACGAGCTGCACGTAGAGCTGGTCGAAGACCTGCGGCTGCTCCCCGAGCGCGTCGGCGAGCGTGGAGCCGGATTCCACCTTCGTCTTCACCTTGGAGAGCACGTCGCGGAAGGCCAGGTTGTCGAGCTGGCCGGCGAGGATGTCCAGGCACTGCACCAGCGGCAGACCGGCGTCGATCATGGTCGCGAACTGGCGCGTGAAGATGACGAGGTCGCGGTTGGTGACGCCGCCGATCCCCGGCAGCTTGAAGCGGATCTGCATCGCCCGCTTCTTCACCTTCACGTTCTGGAGCTGCATCGCGCGCAGGCGCTGGAGGACCGCAGCCTCGTCGGCCGCCTCCATCTCGCCCTTCTTGATCTCGCCCGCCTTGGTCTTGCCTTCCCACGTCCACACGGGGAGCTTGGGAGCCGCCGCCTGGGCCGGGGCTGTCTTTGCTGCTGCTGCTGGTCCTGCCATCGAAGGCCTCCTGACTGACTCTGCCTGATTCTAGAGCGTTGGCTCCCTGGACGCGACTTTCCGGCCCCTACTTCGCGGGAGGACGTGCACCCTGCGGCCCGCCACGCGGCGCCGACGACAAGAGGTTGCGCAGCTCATCGGCATCCGAGCTGCGGCCCAGCGCCTCGTCCAGCGCGATGTGCCCGCGCTGCACCAGGATCGCCAGCGACTGATTGAAGGTCTGCATGCCGAACTTCTGCTGACCGACCTGCATCTGCGAGTAGATCTGGTGCAGCTTGTCCTCGCGGATGAGGTTCCGGATGGCGGGGTTCGGAACCATGACCTCGATGGCCAACACGCGCCCCGGACCCGACGCGCGCGGGATCAGGTTCTGGCTCATCACGCCCTCGAGCACGAACGAGAGCTGCGCGCGGATCTGCGTCTGCTGATACGGCGGGAACACGTCGATGATGCGGTTGATCGTCTGCACGCACGAGTTCGTGTGCAGCGTTCCGAACGCGAGGTGACCCGTCTCGGAGATCACCAGCGCGGCTTCGATCGTCTCCAGGTCTCGCATCTCGCCGACGAGCACCACGTCGGGGTCCTGCCGGAGGATGTACTTGAGCGCCTTCTTGAACGAGTGCGTGTCGGCGCCGACCTCGCGCTGGTTCACCACGCAGTTCTTGTGCGGGTGCAGGTACTCGATCGGATCCTCGATCGTCATGATGTGCTCATGACGCTCGGTGTTGATCTTGTCGATGATGCTGGCGAGCGTGGTGCTCTTGCCCGAGCCCGTCGGCCCCGTCACCAGCACGAGGCCACGCGGACGCTTGGCGAGCTCCGACACGATGGCCGGCAGGCCCAGCTCCTGGAAGGTCAGGATCTTGAACGGAATCGTGCGGAAGGCCGCGCCCACGGCGCCGCGCTGCATGAACAGGTTCGCTCTGAAGCGCGAGAGGCCCTTCACGCCGAAGCTCAAGTCGAGCTCGTTCTCTTCCTCGAACTTGTGCTTCTGCGCGTCGGCCAGAATCGAATAGCAGAGCTGCTTGGTCTCCACCGGCGTCAGCGGCGGCGTCTTCAGCGGCACCAGGCGGCCGTCGATGCGAAGCTGCGGCGGCGAGCCAGTGGTGATGTGAAGGTCGGAGCTGCCCTTCTCGACCATCGCCTTCAAGAGCTGGTGCAGGTTCGGCACAGAGGACTCTCCTCGTCAGAGAACGGCGAGCAGCGTGGAGAACAACATCGAAGCAGAGACGAATTGGGGGTCGAGGGGGAGCGGAGCTCGCCCCTCGTGAAGCGGCCCGAAGGGGACGCGAATCGAGGAGCGGTTCAAGATGTGTTCGGAGGTCGGCATCTCGAAGTGCGCTCCTTTCATCAACGCATGGTGTCGGGTGCAGTATTGCCGACGACCTCTTCAATCGACGTCATGCCCGCCTTGAGCTTGGCGATGCCGGCCATGCGCAGGGTCTGCATGCCGAGGCGGATCGCTTCATTCTTGAGCTCGGCTGTGGACGCGCCGTTGATGACCAATTCCTTCAGCGAATCCCAGAGCGGCATGACCTCATAGAGCGCCACGCGGCCCTTGTACCCGCGCTCGTTGCAGATGCGGCAGCCGCCCGGCTCGAACACCTGGAAGGTGCCGATCTCCTCGGGCCGCACGCCGATGTCGGTGAGCGCCTGCGCCGGCACGTCCACCGGCTTCTTGCACTCCTGACAGAGCTTGCGCGCGAGGCGCTGGGCCAGGATGAGGTTCACGGCAGAGGTCACGAGGAACGGCTCGATGCCCATGTTGAGCAAGCGCGACACGGTGCCTGGCGCGTCGTTCGTGTGCAGCGTC
>JAFEBC010000531.1 GCA_018266095.1 Deltaproteobacteria bacterium | reverse complement strand
GGCCGTCGCGTCACGCCATCGCGGCCGAGAGCGCGCGCTGCTTCGCCGCGCAGACGCACCCGGAGCGAGAGCTGCTCGTGATCACCGACGACGCCGACCGCCTGCCGCAGGCCGATCGCGACGCGCTCGAGCGCGTGGTGCGTGAGGCCGCTGGTGAACGCGCGCGCTTCTTGCACGTGCGCGAGCGCGTGACGCTGGGCGCGCTCCGCAACCGCTCGTTCGCCGAGGCGCAGGGCGCGTTCGTGTGCCAGTGGGACGATGACGATCTCTCGCACCCGCATCGGGTCCGCGATCAGCTCGCCGCGCTCGGGCGCGTGAACGGCGTCGCGTCCTTCCTGCACGAGGTGGTGCACGTCTTCCCCGAGCGCGGCGCGGCCTGGGTGTGCAACTGGAGGCGCGCGCCGCAGGGCGGACATCCAGGCACGGGGCTCGTGCGCACGGGCGTGCGCGCGCGCTATCCCGAGGCAGGCGACGATGCGGTGCGCGGCGAGGACACGACGTTCGCGCTCGCCCTGCGCAGCGAAGGCGCTGTGGCCGCGCCCGACACGGGTCCGCTGTACGGCTACCGCTTCACCGGCGCGAACACGTGGGCCATCACGCATCACGAATCGCTGGTGGCGCAGCTCGCGCTGTCCAAGGCGCTGCTGCTGCGACGTGAGGCCGAGCTGCGCGCGCGGCTCGCGGAGCTCGGGCTGGCCCAGGGCACCGCGCTGCACGGCAGCAACGGCCTCGCGTTCGTGCTCTAGCGCTGCGGCCCGCGCAGCGTGACGTGCGCCCACTCGCGCGTGGCCACCGCGTGCGTGTGCGCGTCGCGGATCGTCTGGGTCAGGCCGCCCTCCTGCATCTCGAGCAGCTTCACCCAGGCCGCCGGCGCGCGCGCGCTGCCCCAGCCGGTGAACTGGCGCGGCGCGATCTCGCAGGTGAGCCGCGCGTCGACGCGGCCGAAGAAGGTCGCGCCGTACGGATCGAGCAGGTCGCCGCCCGCGGGATCCCAGCAGTTCACGTCCATCGGCGCCCAGCGGCCGGGCGCGATCAGCACCTCTGCCCAAGAGTGACGCGACGGCAACCCCGGCGTGAGCAGATAGCCGGACACCAGCCGCGCCGGAATGCCCCGGGCGCGGCAGAGCGCGATGAGCAGCGAGGCGCCGAGCGTGCAGTCGACCACCGGCGCATCCCACAGCACCTCGAGCGGCGCCGCGCTCCCGAGCGCAGCGTGATGCAGGTCACCGAACACGAAGCGCGCGAAGATTCGCGCCCAGGCCGCACGCGCGAAGTCGATCGTGGTGGCGCTGCTCCCCCGTGTGTGCGCGACCGCCTCGCACTCCCTGGTGAGCTC
Source organism: Deltaproteobacteria bacterium (assembly GCA_018266095.1). Taxonomy (GTDB): domain Bacteria; phylum Myxococcota; class Myxococcia; order Myxococcales; family 40CM-4-68-19; genus CAIWCD01. Next base: position 2,036 of record JAFEBC010000531.1, on the reverse strand, counting down.
AGCCGCGACCGCGTCGAGCCTGGTGCTGCGCGCGATGCGCCCTTCCTTCTCCGCCAGCCAGAGCCGATCGGGCTCCTCGATCCACTCGTTGACCGAAGCCAGCGGCGCAGCGTCATCGAGCGCCTGCGCGGTGTCACCCGCGACGCACGAGAAGGTCACCTCGGCGATCACCGGCGCGCGCGCGGCCTCCGGCGCCAGCCGCAGCTCCACGCGCCCATCCGCTCGCGTCTGCGAGAGCAGGGCGCCCGCGCTCTGCAAGAGCCTCACCGAGAGGTCCGCCGGCCGCTCCCGGGCCTCGAGCGGCAGGGGCAGGCGCAAGACCAGCGAGCGCGGGCTGTCCTGCGGCAACAGATGCCACTCGCGCCGCAGCGTGAACGTCACGTGGTGCGGGCCCTGCTCCAGCGCGCGGAGGTTGCGCCGGATCGTCTCCTGCCACGCGGGCCAAGCCGGATCGCACGGCGCGCCCTTGCGGGCCTTGAGCGCGAGGTTCGCCGCATAGAGATCGATGCGCCCCGTCCCCCGCGCGTCCGCCGTGAACGAGACGCCGCGCGACTCCAGCCGCTCCACCGTCCGCTCTGCGTTGGCGCGCGCACCCGACACGTCGCCCGCGAGCGCCTCGTGCGGCCAGCACTGCGCCACGAGCTGCGCCACGAGCTCGTCCCTGGTCGCGAACGCGACGCCGCTCATGTGGTCTCGAAGTTCGCGATGAGGCCCTGCGCGGCTGCGCCGCGATCGTCGGGCACCGGCTCGTCCAGCGAATCCGCGAAGAACGCCGACACCTCGCCCACCTTCAGCCAGTCGCCTTCGCGCGCGAACAGCTTGCGCAAGAAGCCGCCCTGCTTCGCGGTCACCAGCACGATCGCTTTGTCGGTCTCCCACTCGACCAGCGCCTCGCCCTCGGCGATCGCGTCGCCCTCCTGCTTGTGCCACGCGAGCACGCGCACCTCGACGCCTTCGCCCAGCTCCATCGGCACGTCCAACTTGCGGATCACGTCGGCACCTCCTTGCGTCCCTCGAGCAGCGTACGCGCGGCGGCCGCGATGCGCGCGGCGTCGGGGATGACGAACGACTCCAGCGCCTGGCTCGCCGCGACCGGCGCACGCACCGCGCCGAGCCGCGCCATCTTCGCGTCGACTCCACGCTCGCGCAGGCCGAACCCGAGCTCTGCGCCCACGCCGCACACGGGCTGCCCTTCTTCCACGAACAGCACGTGCCCCGTGCGCTTCACCGATTCACCGAGCGCGGCCCAGTCGATCGGCCACAGCGAGCGCAGGTCGAGCACCTCGGCCTCGATGCCTTCCTTCGAGAGCAGCGCTGCCGCGTCTACGGTGAGCAGGCTCATGAACGAGTGCGACACGATGGTCACGTGCCGCCCGCTCCGCCGCAGCGCCGCCTGGCCGAACGGGATCAGCGTCTCCTCCGCGGGCACCTCGCCGCCCTTGGGGAAGAGCTCCTTGTGATCCACGTACACCACCGGCCCCTCGGCGCGCAGCGCGGTCTTGAGCAGCCCATACGCGTCGCCCGCCGTCGAGGGCGCCACCACCGTCAGCCCCGGCACGCTCATCAGCCACGGCTCGATGCACTGCGCGTGCGTCGGCCCCTGCCCCTTCGCGCCCGTCGTCGTCTTCACCACCACCGGCGCGGTGAGCTGGCCCGCGCTCTTGAAGCGCAGCTTGGCCGCGTAGTTCACCAGCGGATCCAGGCCCAGCATGAGGAAGTCCAGGTACGTGATGAACGCCATCGGACGCAGGCCCGCCGCCGCCGCGCCCGCTGCGAGGCCGATGGTCGCTGCCTCCGCCACCGGCGTGTCGCGCACGCGCTCCTTGCCGAAGCGCGCGAAGAGCCCTCGCGTCTCACCGTATGAGCCGCCGTGCGCGCCGATGTCCTGGCCCATGAGGATGATGCGCGGATCGCGGTCCAGCTCCTCGGCCAGCGCGCGCGCGAGCGCTTCGCGGAAGAAGAGCCTAGGCAAGGGACACCGCCCGCTCCGGATCCGGCCAGGGCGCGCTCTGCGCGAACTGCACCGCCGCGGCGAT
>JAFEBC010000530.1 GCA_018266095.1 Deltaproteobacteria bacterium | reverse complement strand
TGTTCGCGGGAGGCGCGCTCGGCTACGAGCTGTTCACGGGCCGCCAGCCGCCAGAGTCTCCGCAGGGGCCGGGGCCTGAGCTCACGGGTCCGCTCGGCGATCTGGTCCGCGTGGCGATGGCCGCGGATCGGCGCGAGCGCTTTGGCGACCTGCAGCAGCTCCTGGACGCCGTCGAGGTGGTCCAGCCGCGCCGGCCCTCGGGGGACGAGCGCGCGCTTCTGGGTGCCCTGCACGCGCGCGCGAGCCGCTGGGGCAAGCCGCAGGCCGACGAGTCTGCGCTGCGCGAGACGCTGAAAGTGGCGCAGGCAGCCGTCGAGGCGCTCAGCAAGCGCATGAGCCAGCTCGAGGCTGATCTGAAGAGCCAGCGCTCGGAGAGCGGCGCGGCCCTGCAGCGCATGGGCGTCGCAGTGGCCGAGATGGAGAAGTCGCGCAAGCAGGCCGAGCGCGAGCGCGACGAGGCCGAGGACCGCGCCACGCTGGCCGCCATCCAGAAGAAGCCGTCGATGGCGCCGGTGCTCTTCCTCTCAGCGGTGATCGCGAGCGCGCTCACGGGTGCGGCCATCATCTTCGGGCTCTATCAACTCCGGCCCGAGCTCTTCTCGCCCATCCCGCCGCCGCCGCAGTACACCCAGCAGCGGCCCGAGGCTGGGCGCACCGGGCCGGAGACGGCACAGGCGCCTGTCGACCCGTCCAAGGCCGACCCGTCCAAGGCCGAGCCGGCGAACCCTGCGGATCTGGCCGCGAAGGCCGACCCGACCAAGCCGGCCGACGCGCAGGGCAAGGTCGCCGACCCGACGCTCCCGCTCGATGCGCCCGGTGCGCCTCCTGGCGCGACGACCGGTGCCCCTGCAGGCGCGGCCCGCACCGACGCCGCGCACGCCGCGCTCCCCGAAGCGCCCAAGGCCGACCTCGCGCACCCGGACGCCAAGAACGCCGCCGCGCCCCCGCTGGTGGCCATCCAGGCGCCGTCGTCGACCACGCTCGCCGCGCCGGCCCGGCCCGCGCTCCCGCCGCCCGACGCGCAGGCCCTGCCGCTCGCCCCGCTCGTCCCCGCCGACAAGGCCGTGAAGCCGAACAAGGCGAGCGGCGCGGTGTCCCCAGGCCGCATGGCGCTCTCGGTGGCCAGGTCGCACGTGGTCCGCGGCGACAAGGCCCTGGAGCGCGGCAACATGGAGGACGCGCTCGCCGCCTACGACGCCGCGCTCGCCAACTCGCCGGAGCTCCCCGACGCCATCCGCGGCAAGGGCACCGTGTACGCCTCGCAGGGCAAGGACAAGGAGGCGCTGGCCTAGTACGAGCACTACCTGAAGCTCGCGCCCAACGCGCCCGACGCCGACGAGATCCGCAGCGCGGCAGCCGAGCTGCGAAACCGCAGCAAGCTCGGCGAGAAGTAACGGCTGCGCTTGACTCGCACGACGCTCGTCGGGAGTCCAGGGGAGCGCGCGCCTGCTCGACAGGACCGCTACTCGCCGCCCGACGGCGTGTACTCGCGCGCCAGGTTCTCAAAGCGCGTGAACTCGTGCAGGAACGCCACCGGCGCCATGCCGATGGGCCCGTTGCGCTGCTTGCCGACGATGACCTCCGCCACGCCGCGCACGTCCTCCTTGTCCTTCTCGTACACCTCCTCGCGATAGAGGAAGCAGATGGTGTCGGCGTCCTGCTCGATGGCGCCCGACTCGCGCAGGTCGCTCATCACCGGCCGCTTGTCCGGCCGCTTCTCCAGCGAGCGGTTGAGCTGCGAGAGCGCGATGACCGGCACCTTCAGCTCCTTGGCCAGGCCCTTCAAGCTGCGCGAGATCTCGCTGATCTGCTGCTCGCGCGATTCGATGCGCTCGTTGCCCTTCATGAGCTGCAAGTAGTCGATGATGATGAGCCCCAGCGGCGCCTCGCCGGTCATGTTCTTGGCCGCGAGCCGCCGGCACTTCGCGCGCAGGTCCAGCGCGCCCACGCCGGGCGAGTCGTCGATGACGATGTTGGCCTCCGCCAGCACGCCGGCCGCGTGCGCGAGCTTGCTCCAGTCGCTCTCGACGAGCCTTCCGGTGCGGATGCGCTGCGCGTCGACGCGCGCCTCGGACGACAACATACGCATCACGAGCTGCTCCTTGGGCATTTCCAAGGAGAAGATGGCCACGCCGCACTTCTTGCCGTTGAACTTGGCGCGGCAGCCCACGTGCGTCGCGATGTTGAGCGCGAACGCCGTCTTTCCCATCGAGGGACGCGCGGCCAGGAGGACGAGGTCGCCGGGCTGGAACCCGCTGGTCATGCGGTCGAGGTCCGAGAAGCCGGTGGCGATGCCGGTGATCTCCTCCTGCCGCTCGTACAGGTTCTGCAGGAGCTTGAACGCGTCGCGCACCACCTCGCGCACCGGCGCAAAGCCCGTCTGCGCCTTCTGCTCGGTGACCGCGAAGATGCGCCGCTCGGCCTCGTCCAGGAACTCGGCGATGTCGCCCGCCTGCTCGAAGCCCTGCGCCTGGATGGCCTGCGCCGCCTCGATGAGCCTGCGCGCGATGGCCTTCTCGCGCACGATGCGCGCGTAGTAGCCGAGGTTCGACGCGCTCGGCACGATCTTGTCGAGCAGGTCGATGAAGTCGTCGCCGCCCACGGCCTCGAACAGACCCTGCTGCGTCAGCGCGTCCTTCACCGTGATGCGGTCGACGGGCTCGTTCTTGTTGAAGAGCGAGATCATCGCCTCGTACACCTTGCGGTGCGCCTCGCGATAGAAGTCCTCGGGCTTGACCACCTCGAGCACGTCGTTGAGCGACTGGTTGTCGAGGAGGATGCCGCCCAGCACCGAGCGCTCGGCGTCGAGGTTCTGCGGAGGCACGCGGCCAGGCGGGAGCTGGATGACCGGCGCGGCGGGGCTGCGGATGACCTCGGCGCTCATCGCGATTCGTCCTGGCTGAGGTGGGAAACCGGCATGTGGATCACCTGTGGACAACTCCCGCGATCGCTTCAGACTTCAACAGTCTACAGAGGGGGTCCGACATCCGGGGTCAGCGCCGGGCCCGTTCGAGCCCCCGCGTCCGCCCCCACACAGCCCCGCGATCGCTGGCTACACCCCATCCTAAATGCCCGTCAAGGCTAAAGAAATCGCCCATTTGCGTCCACAGCCTGTGGACAAGGACCTGTGCGCTGTGGTGCGCGCAAGGATCGGCCAGAATTCGAGCCTGTGCGTGACGATCTCGCGGTGCCCGACTTGCGCAACTCACAGGGCCCTGTGGATTGTGAACCGATGAGCCGTCGCGGATGACTCTGCGCGTCATGTCGGAGATCGCTCGCGCTCTGCTATGCTGGCCGTTCGGTCGATCGACGAACGAAGCTCGAACCTGAGGGGTCAGGATGCCGGACGACAAGCCCAAGCGCACCAAGAGCTGGAGCGAGATCGACAAGGGCCGCGACAAGGGTGGCTCGCGCAAGCGCGACGATCGCGAGCGCGAGTCGTTCCAGAAGACGACCGGCTACACCAAGTACAAGACGAACCTCGACCGCCTGTTCTCGGGCGGCGTGGCGCTCCCCGACGAGCTGCGCGAGAAGCTGGGCGAGTCGGACGAGGAGGCCCAGACCGTCGAGGCGCGCAAGAAGCTGTTCGCCATCGAGGACACGAAGGAGTTCAACGCGGCGGCGACGGAGTTCCTGAAGAAGAACTCGCTGCCGGACGACGCGCGGCTCCTCGATCGCCTGCTCTCGCACCCGGACGAGGACATCGTCGAGCAGGCGCTGGGGCGGCTCGAGGCGCTGCACAAGGCGGGCGCGCTCAAGGCCCCGCCGGCGCTCAAGGCGCGGCTCTCGTCGGTGGAGATCGACAGCGGGATCCCGAGCGTGCGCCGTCGCGCGGCTGAGCTGCGCAAGGCGCTGCCGGGGTAGCTCGATTCAATTCGTGCGAAGCAACTCCGCTGCGCGCCTTGCGGCTTGAAGGCGCGCGCGAGCCTTGAATCAGTCGATCGACTCAGGCTTGATCCCGAGGAACGCGATCAGGTCGAACGGCTCCTCGACCACGCGCCCGGCCGTCATCGAGCTCTTCCACGAGCGCGAGCGCCCGCAGCACATGCAGTAGGCGATGTCTCGCCCGCCCATGCGGCCCTCGCCGCCCTTGAGCGACCAGCCTTCCTCGCCGTACTCCTCGCACTTCTCGCAGATCTGGATGCGATCGTTCGGCATGAACCCGCGCGTCTTCAGACGCTTGCGGATGATGGCGGCCTTCTCGAGCCAAGGCGGAAGGGGCGGCTTCTTGGGTCCCATGCGCCGGAACGTAACATGAGGGCGCGCGGGGTGCGTGCAGGAATCTACCGTCCGCCCTCGCCGCGCTTGCGCTCCTCGCGGGCCAGCACGAACGCGCCCTTGCTGCGGTCGTAGGCGTAGGTGCTCACGGTGACCGCGTCGTCGCCCTCGGCCTCCTGGATGCGCACCTGGCCGACGTTGTTGAGGTCCACCTGCGCGCGCAACAGGTCGCGCTTGCCCAAGAGGTCCACGACCTTGCCGGCGCGCACGGTCTTCACCAGCACCTCGGAGGCCGCCGCGCCACACGTCTGGCAGGCGAGCTCCACGATCACGTCCGGCACCGAATCGCCCGTGACGTCGCGCGCTTCCACGCGCCACATGCGCTGCGGGTCGTCCTCCTCATCGCCGCTCGCGCGCTCCCACTGCGGCCGCCAGCGCCGCGAGGTCTTGCCGACCTCGAGCTTCCACAGGCCCACATAGCTGCGCTGCGCGGCCCAGGCCGGACCCGTCTCGCCCATGGCCTCCTGCGCCGGCGTCAGGCTCGTGCCCCACACCAGCGCCCAAGGCACGCCATCGAAGTCGAGCCGCTTCACCTGCTTCAGGCGCAGGTTCGGGAAGGGCCGGGGCTTCAAGCCCGCGAGCTCGCCCGCGAGCGGACGCGCCTTGCGCTCCAAGGTCAGCGACACCGCGCGCGACGGCTGGTTGTTCGGACCCGCGGCCTCCAGCGTGGCGCGGTGCTCGGCGTCCTCCCACTGGAGCGTGAAGATCTTCTGGTCGCGATCGCGCCGGAGCTGCTCGAGCGCCGGCTGGCCCCAGGCGCGCGTGAGCTGCCACTCCAGCTCGGTCAGCGGCGGAGCCTTGGCGGGATCGTAGAGGAAGCGCAGGGCCAAGAGCTCACCTCCGGGCCGCGAGTCCTCCCAGGCGAGCTGCAGGCGCTGGTACACCTCGTCGGGCGCGGTGAGCAGCTCGCAGTCGGCGTGGCCCGCGGTCTTGCTCAGCTTGTCAGCGCACGCGCGCAGCTCCGGCAGCAGCGCGAGCGCGTTGACGCTCATCTCCAGATCGAACACGCCCACCCGCGTCACCGGCGGCTGCACGCGCGGCGGCTCGGGCGGCTTCACCTGGCCGTTGGGCGTCCCGCTGGTCGCGGCCTGGCCGTTGCTCGTCGTGCCCTGCCCGTTGCCGCCGTTCGTGCTGGTGGCGGCGCTCGGAGTTGCGCTCTGGGCGGGCACGCCCGCGTCCGCGCCCTCGAACCAGGGCGGCGTCCCCGCGCGCACAGGCCCCGCCAGCGTCAGGGCACACGAGACGGCGGCAGCGATCTGGATGGTGCGCGAGGCGTTCACGGCCAGACAGGTCCTCCGAAGCACCGAGGCGGCGACCGCGAGCGAGATGCCCGTCAGCCACCGCCCCGAAGTGTACTCCCGAAAAAGCTACTCCGCCTTCTCGGCCTCGATGGTCACGTTGATCTTCGCCGTGACCTCCGGGTGCAGCTTCACTTCGACGATGTGCTTGCCGAGCGTCTTCAAGGCCTCGGGCAGGTGCACGAGCTTGCGCTCGAGCTCGAAGCCCTTGGCGACGATCGCCTCCCACACGTCCTTGGTGGTGACCGAGCCGAACAGCTTCTCGGCCTCGCCGACCTTGCGCTTGAACGACAGCTCGATGGCCGACAGCTTCTGTGCCATCGCGGTCATGTTGGTCTTGTGCTTGGCGGCGCGCGACAGGATGCCGGCCTTCTCGTGCTCGAGACGGCGGACGTTCTTGTCGGTGGCCAGCACGGCGAGCCCGTGCGGGAGGAGGTAGTTGCGGCCGTAACCGCGCTTCACCTCGACCAGCGAGCCGGCCTTGCCCAGATTCTCGAGATCCTTCGTCAGGATGATCTTCATGTTCATGGCAGGCTCCCTTACGCGTTCTGCATCACGGTGTAGGGCAGGAGCGCGATGTTGCGGCCGCGCTTGATGGCCGTGGCCACCTCGCGCTGGTGCAACGCGCAGTTCCCGCTGATGCGACGGGGGACGATCTTGCCGCGCTCAGTGATGAAGTACTTGAGCTCGCCCGCGTTCTTGTAGTCGATCTTCGCGTTCTTGTCGGCGCAGTAGCGGCAGACCTTGCGACGGCCGAAGCCACGGCCTCCGCCGCGCTCCTCGCCACCACCACGGGCCTCGCCGTTCTTGTCGCCGCCGCGCCCGCCGCCGCGCCCGCCGAACTCCTTCTTTCCGTTTTCCATGTTCTTGTTCTCTCAGAGTTGGGGGTTTGACTACTCAGCCTCAGGGATCTCAGCGTCGTCGCCGCCGGCGTCACGATCGCCGCCGAAGCCGCCGCCACCGAAGCCGCCGTCCTCACGGCCCGGACGATCCGGGACCTCGGGGTCGCCCGCGAGCTTCACGTCCTGCTCGATGCTGCGCGAGTTCGGGTCGATGTTGTCGGCGATCTTGATCGACTGGTACTTGAGCACGTCGTCGGTCATGCGCAGGTTGCGCTCGAACTCGGCCACCGACTTGTGGTCGCCGAGGTAGCTGACCTGGACGAAAATGGCGCGCGGGTGCTTCTTCACCTCGAACGCGGTCTTCTTCTTGCCCATGTTGGTGATCTTCAGGACCTTGCC
>JAFEBC010000052.1 GCA_018266095.1 Deltaproteobacteria bacterium | reverse complement strand
GAACAGCACCCTCGCCTGGAACTCCGCCCCGCAAGGGAGCGAGGTCGCCTCGATCAACTCGGTGCTCAACGTCACGAGCAGCGTGCTCCGCGGCTCCTGCGCCCGCGCCATCGCCGGCCACTTCGGCACGGTGCTCTCGGGCGGCGCGAACTTCGTCACCGATGGCGGCGACTGCGCGCTCGCGTCCAGCGGCGACACCGTCGGCACCTCCAGCGCCCCCGCCGATCCCAAGCTGCGCCCCTTCGACGCCTACGGCGGCCTGACGTCCACGCTGCTGCCGTTCCGCGTGGGCCCGCTGCGGCACGCCGGCCTCTGCACCGACGCCACCGACCAGCGCGGCGTGCCCGTCCCGTCGACCGGCTGCGACATCGGCTCCACGCAGCTCGAGGCCTCGCTCGACGTCGAGGTGCCCTGCGACGCCACCGCCCTGACCGCGGCCCTGCGCCACGCGGCCATCGCGGACAAGTCCACCCTCCACCTCCAAGCCGGCTGCACGTACACCCTCGCCGAGCCGTGCACGCCCAAGACCGCGGCTGCGCGCTGCCAGTGGCAGGACCTCGGCTTCTTCATGGGCCCGAACGGCCTCCCGCTCATCCAGTCCGACGTGACCATCGAGGGCAACGGCGCCACCATCGCGCGCTCGAACGAGCCCGGCATCGCGCCCTTCCGCCTGTTCACCGTCGCCGGCCCGTTCACGGAGGTGGCGCGCCAGCACTTCGATCCACAAGCCGCGAGCCCTGGCTATCCCGAGCCCGGCGCCTTGACGCTGCACCAGGTGCGCCTGTCCAACGGCCTCGCCCGCGGCGGCAGAGGCGGCGACGCGGATTTCACTGGAATCAGAGAGGGCAGGGGAGGCGGGGGCGGCGCGGGGATGGGCGGCTGCCTGTTCGTGGCGGGCGCGGCCACACTCGATGGCTCCACGCTCGACGGCTGCGTCGCCGAGGGCGGCGCGGCGGGCACCACCCGGTCCGCGACCGGCGACTGGTTCTGCGGCGGCGGCGGGCTCGGCGGCAACGCGGGACTCTGCGACTTCGGGGTCGGCGGCGGCGGCGGCTTCATGGGCAACGGCGGCGGCGGCGGAGGAGGCGCGGCCGGCGACGGCTCTGGTGTGAACGGCCACGCCTGGGGCGGGGGAGCGACCAGCGATGCGCTCATCGGTCGCACGGGTGGGTCGGCGCTCGGCGAGCCCTGGGGCTCCGGCGGCGATGGCGTCACCAACGCAGGCGTCGGTGGCGGCGGCGGCGACCGCGAGGGCGTCCAGTCCTTCCTCATCGGCCAGGAGGGCGGGTTCGGCGGCGGAGGAGGCGGCGGCAGCGGCGCCTTTCCCGGCGGCGCGGGCGGCTTCGGCGGTGGCGCCGGGGGCAGCGGCACCGGCCTGGGCGCCAGCGCAGGCGGCTTCGGCGGCGGCGGAAACCCGGCTGGCTTCGGCGGCGGCGGCTTGCAAACGCCCGGACAGGGCCTCGGCGGCGCCATCTTCGTCGTCGGCGACCTCCAGGTGCGGCGCTCGACCTTGAGCGGCAACATCGCGCGCGCTCCGAGCGGCAACATCGGCATCGGCGGCGCGGTCTTCGCGTTCTCGCAGACCCCACGCAACGGCGGCCCCATCCCCGGCGCCAGCGTGCGCATCACCAGCAGCACCCTCGACGGCAACCTCGCCGACCAGGCCGGCACGCTCGCGCTCTGGGACAACAGCGCGGCGGCGGTGTCGAGCACGGCCATCGGCGGCGCGTCTGCCTGCGGCCTCTCGGGCAGCGGCGCGCTCACCTCGGCCGGCGCGAACTTCGTGGCCGACGGCACCCCCTCGAACGGCCTCACCGCCTGCGCCTTCACCGCGACCGGCGACACGGCGGGCACCTCCACGCCCCTCGACCCGGGCCTCGGCGCGCTGGGCAACAACGGCGGCCTCACGCCCACCCAATCGCCCGCCGACACGAGCCCGCTCCTCGCCCACGGCACCTGCACGGACTCCGTCGACCAGCGCGGCGCAAAGCTCCTCTCGGCGCCCGCGTGTGACATCGGCTCCGTCGAGCGCACGCGCATCGGCGTGACGATCACCCTCGCGGGCACGGGCTCTGGCACCGTGACGAGCGGCCCCGCGGCGATCTCCTGTCCGCCCACGTGCTCGAGCGCGCCCGCGCTGTCCGAGACGATGACGCTCACGGCCTCGCCCACGACAGGCGCGACCTTCGACGGCTTCAGCGGGGACTGCTCGGGCGCGACGTGCGTGCTCGCCACCGCGGGCGCCTTCCACGTGACCGCGACGTTCACCTCCGGGATCCTCATCGACGCGGGAAGCCCCGACGCCGGCGCCGACGCGGGCGCTCCAGACGCGGGCGACGCGGACGCAGGCGCTCAAGATTCGGGCACCGACGCAGGCGCTCCCGATGCGGGCGCGGATGCCGGCCTCGCCGACGCAGGCGCAGACGCTGGCTCTCCCGACGCAGGCGCCACGGACGCCGGAACATCCGACGCCGGCGCCCACGACGCAGGCTCGTCCGGCGGCGCGGTCTCCTCGAGCGGCTGCGGCTGCAGCAACTCCGGAAGCCCGAACCAGGCGGTGCTGACCGTGCTCGGGCTCCTCGCCTTCGCGCGCCGGCGCCGCCGCAGCCTGACCTGAGCTGACGGGGGCCGCGGACCTGGCCGAACCGGCTCGACCTAGCTCGACGTCCCGGCGTCACCCTCGACGAGCTGCTGCACCAGCTTGGGCCGCTCGCCCGCCGCCCACAGCTTCGCCGTGTGCACCACCCGATACCGCAGCGGCCCTCCATCCGGCGTCCCGCTGCGCGCGATCGGCCGCGGAATGCACACGAACTCCGTGCGCATCTCGCCGCCCGTCAGCCGCACCGTCGCGTACCCATGCCCGCCGAGGTCCACGAACTCCAGGTGCGGCGCGAGCTCCGGATTCGACAGCGCCTTCGCGGCCTTCAAGTCGAAGCTCTTCGCATACTCCAGGCACGCCTTGACCCCGTGCCGCACGAGCAGGTTGTACGTCCAGTCCGGCTTGGCCGCGCCGGGCCGGTCCGCCAGGAACAGCGCCCGCAGCGGGTCGTCCTTCTTGGTCCCGTACTCGGTCCCTTCCATCGGCCCCGCGCTCGACAGCGAAGCGCCCACGAAGCTCAGCCCCACCGGCTCGAACTTCCCCGGCGGCAGCTCCGCGCTCGCATAGCCGGCCCAGAAGCTGTGCCGGTCGCCCGACACGATGCCAAAGCCCGTGATCTTCTCGTCGCGCACGAGGTCATAGATCTCAGCGCGCTCCGCATACGCAGACCCATAGTCGCCGCTCGGCATCGCCGCATACGTCGTGTTCGGCCAGGCCTCCTTCGTCATCCCCGCGGGCAGGTTCTGCGGGTCGCAGCGCTCGTCGATCGCGCCCTCGGAGTTGCCCCAGATCTTCCACGTCGCCTTCGACGCGCGCAGCCGCTCCTTGAACCAGGCCTTCTGCGTCGCGCCCAGGATCGTCTGCGGCGCCGCGTTCTTGCGCGGGTTGGGGACCTGCACGCCATTGAAGCTCACCACGTCCGGCGGCTTGCCCCCGTTGAAGGCGCGTCCGCCGTCGAGGATCCGCACCGCGTCCTCGGGCATCATCCCCGGGAACTCCGGCCCGAACGCGCCCACCTTCGGGTCATCGAATGGGTCCGGCCCGCGATAGCTGTGCTGATCGGTGATGAGCAGGTCGAGGTGCTTCCCGTAGCGGAACGCCCGATATCCGATCAGGCTGTTGATGGCCGCGAGGTTGTTCGGCTCAGTGCCCAGGCCATTGTCGTCCCAGGTCTCGATGGGGACATCCTTCACCACCGGCGCGTCGAACGCCTCGAGCGACGGCCCGCTGACCTTCTTGCACCGCGACGGCAGGTACTCCCACCACGCCTGGTTCGCCGCCACCTTGATGCTCTGCCCCGGCCGCGACTTCCCGCCCGCCTGCTGGATGCTCTGCCTGCCCTGCCACGAGAACTCGTGATTGTCCCACATCGCCACGAACGGCCAGCGCGCGCGCGCGTCCTGCAAGTCAGGGTCGGCGAGGTAGCCCTTGTAGATGATGCGATAGCCGTCGAGCGTCAGCGGAAAGTGGAACCGGCCGACCTTCCCGCCGTCGGGAATGCGCCCCACGTCGTAGACGATGCGGTCGTACCGCGTCTTGACCTCGTCGGTGTACTGGACGACCTCGTAGATGAAGTCGCCGAGGTGGAGGATGAACCCGAGCTGATCCTTCGGCGCCGCCCTCTCGTCCTCGAAGATCATCCGGCGGAACGCGTTGAGCTTGCCTTCGTTCAAGTCCTGGCAGCTCACGAAGGCGAAGTTGACCGCGCGCGTGTCGCTGTCGAGCGGCGCCGTGATGGTGCGGCCAATGCGGCTGCCGTTCCCGTCGGCGTCGGTGAAGCGATACCAGTAGACCTGCGCGGGCTTGAGGCTGCCGACGAGGACGCGCGTGGTCCAGTCGGTCGCGGCCGAGACGGGGGCGGGGGCGTGGGCGATGACGTGCTTGAAGGCTTCGTCCTCGGCGATCTCGACCGTGAGCTCGTGGCGCTTGCCGTCGTCGAAGGGGCGGCGGGTCCAGAGGATGACGCTGTGCGCATCGGGGTCGCCGGAGGCCACGCCCTCGGGGTAGAGGTCGCGGCGTTCTTTCCATTTGAGGCGCGAGGCGTGCGCCTGACCGCCCCATGCGAGCGATGCGCCCAGTGCGACTGCGGTCCCCAAGAACTCGCGACGGCTGAAGGCCATCCAGGCCATTCGCAGACGATCCGCGCCTATTTCACGACACCGTTCACTGGCCGACCACCAGACCCAAGGCCGACTCTCCTCTTCGATCTCACGCGCTCGCCAGGTACCGCCCGACCTCGCGCTGGCAGTAGTCCAGATAGGCGCGGACAACTCTCGAGGGATGCTGCCGACGCTGGTAGAGCAAGCTCACTTCTTGTTCGGGGAACGGGTGGTCCGGCAGCAGCGCCAAGAGGCGCCCATCACGGAGCGCCTCGGCCGCAAGGAACGGAGGAAGCTCCGTGACGACGTCCCCCGCGAGTGCCCGCTGACGCAGGTGGAGATAGTCGTTCACCGCCAGGACGGCCGTCGGTTCGATCTCTCGCTCGCCGAGGCGCCAAGGCCGATGGGCGTTCGCGTCGCGGACCCAGAGCGCAGCGGGCAGCGCGAGCAGCGCGTCGGGGCTCGTGGGCGTCCCGAATCGCTCGAGCAGCTTGGGACTTGCGACCAGGACGTGGCGGTACCGCAAGAGGCGCTTCGCCACGAGGCTCTCGTGAACGACGGGCCCGATCCGCAACGCGATGTCGATGCCTTCCATGCTCAGGTCGACGGCGCGCTCGGTCGTGTAGACGACCACCTGGATGTCGGGATGCTCGCGCTGAAACGCGGCGAGCAGCTCCCAACACGGCTCGAACGACGGCGGGATCGACAGGCGCAGGCGTCCCTTCAGGACCTTCTGGTGGCTCGTCACCGCAAGCTCGGCCTCGTGCAGGGCGTCGATGCCGCGGCTCGCGTGCTCGTACAGCAGCAAGCCCGCATCCGTGAGCTTCGTGCCGCGCGCGCTTCGCTCCAGCAGTTGGACGGCGAGCGCCTCCTCCAACTGGCGGACATTCCGGCTGAGGGTCGCGAGGGGCACACGTGTCTTCGCCGCCGCGGCCGAGAGGCTCCCGGCTCGAACGACGGCGACGAACATCTGCGCGGCCTTCAGGTCCAAGCTGCTCCTTCCATTTATGGGAGGCACGCTATCAAAATTCGGTCTATCGCCTCAAATATGAGAGGCCTATTCCTCTCCACGTTCGAACCCAACCACTTCGCACCGGAGGAAAGCCATGACCATCAACGACCTGATCAAGACCTACGAGGTCGCGCTCAACGCGAACGACCTGGAGAAGATCCTCGCCCTCTACGGCAGCGAACCCGTCTTCATGCCGCAGCACTCAAGGCCGCTGGTCGGCCGAGACGCCGTTCGCGCCGGATATCGGCAGGTGTTCGACACCATCAAGCTCAACATCCGGTTCGCGGTCCACGAGATCGAAGAGGCCGGAGACTGGGCCTGGGTTCGCACCAGCTCTGCCGGCCGCACGCGGATCCTCGCCGCGGGCGTCGAAGTCACCGAGGGCAACAACGAGCTCTTCATCTTCCGGCGCGAGGGGGGCGAGTGGCGCATTCACCGCTACCTGTTCGCCACCGATCAGGCCCGCGCTTGAGAGGGGCACCTCGGCAGGCCGGACACGCATCCTCGCGCTCTCTGCGCGAACCCGGGCCGCGCCCTCGCCGAGCACGCCGAGTCGAAGGGCGTGGAGCAAATGGGGAGAAAAGCAACGGCCCCGGAGATCGCTCTCTGGGGCCGCTGTGTACTGGAGCATCTCGCGACGTTCGCGCGGGGGAAAGATTGGCTCCACGAACCTTGCGAGGAACGAACCTGGCCTTTTCTGGCGCCGCTCTTGAAGATTCTGAAGCCGAGGCGGACGCAGCGTCGGTGCCAGCTGCCTTGCAGGGCCGAGCAGTACCGAGCGGTGCTGGCAGCCGAGCCGGGGCTGAGCCGGGCCGAGATTGCGCGCCGGTTCGATGTTACGCGGTCGGCTGTCACGCAAGCTCTCGGCAGGCGAGGGTGATATCGCCGGGGTGCGCGTCGCGGTCATCGCTAGTGTGGGTCCACTCTGATCTCATCGCTGAGCACCCTTGATGGTCGGCGTGTTAGCGTTTCTGGTCATGCCCAAGATGGCGACGGGGAGGGGTCGCGTAACGATGGATCCCCGCGACGAAGTCCGCCGCGTGGTTGCGTGGTACTTCGCCCAGATATTCGGCCGCACTGAGGGACCTGGGACCCTCCCGTTCTATTGCGACCGGAGCAAGGTGGGCGCCTTCGCCGTTCGGCAAGAAGACCTTGCTCGCGGGAGCGACGCGGCTCTGTTTCGCTTGCTTGTGATGATGGCGATGTACCAGGCGAGACGCGACGTGCTCATCATGAAGCAGCAGCGCGCGACCCCTGCGCGGGCCGTCATGGAACTCGTGTCACCCGAAATGCTGAGTCACCGAATTGCGGTCCACCCGTGCCCCGTCCTCTCGTCATCGGGAGCATTCGACGCTGGCTGTGATGTTCACAAGGTGTCGGGGGCCGTCTCGTGTGCCACCCGACCTAAGGATGCCTGCCATGTGAAGGGTGCGACCACGTCCTTGAACAGAATGGGCGACATGGGCAAACTACCTACGTCCGCTTGGCTTCATCTGTCACAGGCTGGAGGCTTCCGTGGTTTGCTAGCAGCTGCGATCACGGGGCACGCCCTGCTCGAGCGCGCGGACGCGCTGGTCGCGGCAATTTCGAGGATCCATCGGGTAGGACGGAAGCTGGCTACGCTCTTCGTCGGGGCTCTTTCAACCCCATCGCTGGCGCCTGGTCTCTCTCCGTGGTTCCCCCAGATCGATGGAAATGAGCTGGTCGTTGTTGACACAAACGTCGCGCGTGCGACCGACACACTGCGGGGGCCTGGGGTCCCTCGAACCTATGATGCCAGGGCGAGGTGGGTCCGCGAGATAGCCTCAGCGATCGACCTTAGCCAGTTCCACGCAGGGGTTCCGCGCCGGTCCCCGCGCTTGGTACAGCAAGCGCTGTATGCATTCTGCTCTCGGTCGAATCGCGACGCTCGCCTCGACCCGTGCGCGCGCGAAAACAACTGCGTCAGCTGCGCTGGCTCGCTGTGTCCCTATGCTCAGGACGCGAGACCCCGGAACTCGGCGGGGGCCTAACCCACCGCTTCAGGCGCCCTGACCCGCACAGTGCCGATGCTCTTGTGGGGTTCGGACTCTACTCAGAGGGTCAGCGCCTCTAGCCCCCAATTCGTCCGCCGCCACGATTCCTCCTCATGTGCTTCGACGAAAACTGGATTTCCCTAGTAGTGCCAGTAGTCTGCCTGTCTCAAGCCCCAGGTATGTCGGGGGCCTAAGGTATACTGCTCGTTTGTACAGGAGGCTGCCTCTTGGATCAAGCATCGGTCGCCAAGACACCGCTGGAGAAGGTCCGGGAAGCCCTCTGCACGAGGCAGCCCACCACTGGAAGCACGCACAACTTCTACCACTACCCGGCACGATTTCCCCCCGCGATCGCCAGAGCGGTGATCGACGCCTTTTCGGAGCCAGGTGACGCGGTCCTCGACCCGTTCATGGGGGGCGGCACGACCGTCATCGAAGCACTGGCCCTGGGGCGTCGGGCCATTGGGGTGGACCTGAACGCACTCGCTCATTTCGTCGCGGGGGTTCGCACCACGCCCCTTTCGAGTCGAGACGAAGAGATCCTGGTTGCATGGGCCGAGCGTGCATCTAGTCTTCGACCGTATGAAGACGTGGCAAGCCTTCCGCGATCGGGGACTGTGAACCTTCCTCGTGCCGTCGAACTCTTCGTTACGGACGCGCTCAAGCACGCAGAGACCCTGCCATTTCCACGGCAACGCGCATTCGCGCGGTGTGCACTCCTTCGCCTGGGGCAGTGGAGCCTCGATTGCCGGGATTTCGTCTCGCCACGGCGCAAGTTGCTTGCAGATCAACTGCCTATTCTGGTGCACGAGATGTTGGATGGGATGTCCGAGTTCGTTGACGCGTGCGGGCGCTCGGGGCGCGCGAAGTACGAGATTACCCGCTGCCGCAGCCTTCACCACGGGAGCAGCGCGAACCTAGGTACTCTCGTTGGGGCGCTCAACAAGGGAGATCGCCCACGCCTAGTATTTACCTCACCGCCGTATCCGGGTGTCCACGTCCTCTATCATCGCTGGCAATATCGCGGCCGCAAGGAAACCTCAGCACCGTACTGGATTGCAGATGTGCCGGATGGATTTGGAGGAGCCTACTACACAGCTGGGAGCCGAACGCCCACAGGCCTGACCAAGTTCTTTGATACGATCACCAAGGTTTTCACCTCAGTGCGTGCGACCGTGGCTTCTGATGCAGTCATCGTTCAACTTGTCGGTTTCAACAACGTCTCCACTCAGTTGCCCCTGTACCTGGGTGCCATGCGGGCCGCGGGCTTCGAGGAGCACAACTTTCCCGGGGCGGACAGTGAGCGCCTTGGGCGGCGCGTGCCGAATCGCAGATGGTACGCGAAGCTGAAAGGCGAGGTTGATGCCTCGGCGGAGATCATGCTGGTCCACCGGCCCACGAAGCTACCTTGAAGCAATGTCCATGATCTTCACCAGCGTGGTCCCCATGCGGTTGATTTCGCCCCGAAGATCCTCGACCTTCACCTGTTCGCTCGCTGACTCCATCCGCTTCTTCTGTTCGTTGTACATTT
>JAFEBC010000529.1 GCA_018266095.1 Deltaproteobacteria bacterium | reverse complement strand
GCGCGCTTCCGCGAGCTGTTCGCGATCGCGCAGGCGGTGTGCACCAAGGACCCGCAGCACTGGCAGCACGTAGCCTCGACGCAATGGGGCCTGCCGTGACGGACAGGCCCGCCCCGCGAGCGCCGGCGCCCGAGGGCGTGCGGGTGCGGCTCCGGCTCCACTGGTGGCTCGGCATCGCGGCGGTGTGGTGCTGGCTGTACGTCCGCCAGGCCGCGCCCCTGACGCCGCCGGTGCTCCTGGGGCTCACGCCGCTCTTCATCGGCGGCGCGTGGCTCCTGTACCGGGACGTCGAGCTCGGCGTCACCCTCGGGCGCCGCGATCTCGTCGTGGTCTCGGGCCTGCTCGCGCTGCAGCTCATCGGGCGCGTCCACTCGCTGTTCAACTCGCTCGGCGGTGACGAGCTCTTCCACGCGGCGGCGGCCAATCCGCTCCTGTTCAAGCTGTCCGCGGCGGTGGCGAACCGGCCCGAGCGCTCGCTGGAGTTCATGCGGGCGTCGATGTGGCGCCTCTTCGACCCGCGGCACTGGGCGGTGATCGACCTGTGGCGCGCCATCTCCTTCGCGCTCCTCCTCGCCGGGGCGCTCATCGGAGCCGGGCTCGCGCGCCTGAGGGTGCGCCACCGCCTGGCCGCGCAGGTCCTGGGGGCCGCCGTCCTCATCGCGCTCTCGCTCGCGGGCGTCGCCCTGGCCCAGGAGGCGCTCAGCCCGCATCCGCCCCTGCGCCTGCTGCCGCTGTTGGCGTTCCAGGTGCTCTTCGGCTTCGAGAGCGCCGCCATGCGCCTCTCGGGCGTGGTGACCGTGGTGGCCGTGGGCTGGGTGCTCTTCCGCATGTTGCAACAGCGCGACCGCGAGGCCTGGGCCTGGCACTTCGCGGCGGCCGCGGCGATCGGCTTCATCCCTGTCGTGTTCCACGTGGCGGGGGTGCTGGAGCCGTCCGTCTACGCGTTCGCGGTCGCGAGCGTGGTGCTCCTGCTCGGGTGGCGCTTCCTCGAGGAGCGCGACCCCCGCCTGCTCATCCTCGCGGGCGTCCTCACGGGCCTGGGCGTCGTCCTGCGCACGCCGGCGCTGTACGTCTGGGTCCTCGTCGGCGCGCTGGCGCTCTCGGCGCGAGAGCGAACCCAGCCGCTCTTCCTGGCGCGCGTGTCCTTCCCCGCGCTGCTCTCGATCCCGCACCTGCTCACCGTCCACGTGGGGGGCCACACCGCCACCAGCATCGACGAGGGCTCGGCCGTCACCAAGATCCTGCTCTCGCTCACCAACGGCGTGGGGCCGATGAGCATCCTCAACACCGGCACGCTGCCGTGGCTCCTGGCGACCGCGGCCCTGCTCGCGCTCTCGTGGCAGCGGCTGCGGTGGCGGGAGCGGGCGCTCTACCTCATCTTCTTGCCCGCGTATGCGCTCTATCACTCGATCTGGAGCTACCTGTGGCCCATCGGCCGCTACCAGAGCGAGTACGTCGCGCCGCTCCAGCTCTTGACCATCTTCTTCGCCGCGCGGCTCTTCGGCGCCACGGCCCGGCGCGTCGCGGTGCCCCTCTTGCTGGCGCTGGTCGCGTACACCTGGCAGGTCGACGCCGACCTCGCGCTGGACACCAACTACGCCGACTGGCCGAAGATGCGCATCACCACGGAGGCGAGCTTCCCCTACCGGGAGGCCCTGGGCTTCCTCAAGGCGCGCGAGGCGCAGGGCCGGTTCGTCATCCTGGGCGGCTCACCGCGCTACAACGAGCTGACGCTGTGGTTGTCGGGGCACAGCTTCACCGAGGCCCGCGCGCAGGCCGCGCAGCAGGTGGCCGTCGAGTCGTGGGCCCAAGCGCCGGGGACCAAGGAGCTCCCGCGGCTCTTGGAGGTCGCGCGCGCGTCGGGCACCCGCTACCTCGTGGTGCAGTCGGGCACGCGGCGGGAGCTGCAGCACCGGTCGCAGGGGCTGCAGGCGGTGATCGACCTCGTGGAGTCGGCGGGCCGCACCTCGGGGAGCGGGATCGCCAGGCTGCGGTCGTTCGGGCCAGAGGTCGGAGGCGTCCTGGACGTGTACGAGCTCAACTGATCGCCGGGATCGTGCGATAGTTGTCACTCACAGAACCCGCGTGCCGCGAGGCTTGCGACACGTTCTGCCGGATTCGTCACTCTGATCGATGGCCGAATGGAAGGGCTGCCCCATGCGCCTCGTTCCCCTCGCGCTCGCTCTGGCTACAGCCGGGACGGCATCGTGCAACCGCGACCTCTCGGTCCCTGACGGCAGCGCGAGCCCGCCCGGCCTCAGCAGCGTGACGCCCGCGAAGGCGTTCTCGGGCACGCTGGTGACGCTGCGCGGGCACGACCTGGGTTCGAATCCGAGCCTCGTCAACATCCGCTTCGGCACCAGCGCCGACGTGCACCCGCTCAAGATCACGGCCGACCAGACGGCAGCGCAGGTGGTGGTCCCCGATGACGCGGCGAGCGGCGAGGTGCAGCTCGCGACCGCGCTCGGCCAGTCGACGTTGACGAACGCGTTCGTCTGGCCGGGCCCGGGGCGCCTGTTGCACCGCGAGCTGGCGCTGACCTCGAACCTGCAGCAGTCGGTGCAGCCGTTTCCGCTCCCGGGCCGCGGGCAGGTGGCGCTCTATTCGGCGTGGTGGAGCGCGCTGCACGTGCTCGACGCGGACGGCACCGAGCACCGGCCCGACGCGAACGACGTGGAGGTGGCCGCGACCTACGACGACGGCGCGGGGCTCCTCTCGATCTCGCTCGGCAGCGAGGATCCGGGCTGTCCGGCGCTCTCGCTGTGGGACTTCCCCGCGAGCGGTGCGCCGCAGAAGACGTGCCTGCCCACGACCCCGCCGCCCCTCGACGTTCCCGACTACCTGGCAGCCTCTCCGGACGGGAAGCTCATCGCCGCGGCGAGCCCGGACCTCGTGACGCTCATCGATC
>JAFEBC010000528.1 GCA_018266095.1 Deltaproteobacteria bacterium | reverse complement strand
GGCGACTTCATCGGCGGGGTCGCTGCGCGCAAGGGGGCGCCCGCGCTCGCTGTGGCCATGCTCGGACAGGCGGGCTCGTGCCTCCTGCTCGGGCTCCTGGTGGTCTTCTCGGGCCAGCCCGTGCCCGACCGGCACACCATCCTCTGGGCGCTCTCGGTCGGCCTCGGCTCGGCCACGGGAACGAGCTGCCTCTACGCCGCGCTCGCCTCGGGCGCGATGGCGCTGGCCGCGCCGGTCTCCGCGATCATCACCGCGGCGCTCCCCGTGCTCGCGTCCGCGATCCTCGAGGGCACGCCCACGCCGCTGCACGTGGCCGGCTTCGTCATCGCCGCCGCGGCCATCTGGCTCCTCTCGCGCGGCGACACCGACCTCGGACACCGCGGCCTGGGCCTCGCGCTCCTGGCGGGCCTGGGCTTCGGCTGGTCGCTCGTGTCGATGCACCTGGCGGGCCTCACGCAGACGGTGTGGCCGCTGTTCCTCGCGCGCGCGAGCGGCACCACCATCCTGCTGACGCTGTGTCTCCTCCGCCGCGTGCCGCTGCTCCAGGGCGGCAAGCTGCGCGCGCTCGCGATCTCGACGGGCCTCTTCGACACGATGGGCAACGGCCTCTTCACCATCGCCACCCGCCTGGGCCGCCTCGATGTCATGGGCTCGCTCGCGTCGCTGTATCCCGCGAGCACGCTCCTCTTGGCGCGCATCGTGTACGGCGAGCGCACGCGGCCGATCCAGCGGGTCGGCTTGGGGCTCGCCGCCGTAGCCGTCTTGATCCTGACGCAATAGCGCAGCCTCGGGAGCGGCCACCGTCCGAGCCGAGATGGCGCCTCGGTTGACCACCTACCGGAGCGCCCGGCGGACGCTCGCTACCGTTTGAGAAGCAGCACGAGGGCGCCCGCGCCGCCGTCCTTGGGCTGCGCCGACGCGAACGCCAGGATCGTGCGGCCCAGGCGATCGCTCTCGACCCAGCGGCGCACGGTCTCCTTGAGCACAGGCACGCCGCCCTCGGAGTGCAGGCCGCGGCCGTGGACGACCAGCACGCAGCGGCGGCCTTCGTGACGCGACTGGGCGATGAAGCGCTCGAGGGCCAGGCGCGCTTCGGCGGCGATGAGGCCGTGTAGATCCAGCCGCGCTTCGATCGCGTACGCGCCGCGCTTGAGCTTCTTCAAGATGTTCGCGTCCAGGCCTTGCGCTGCGCCCTCGAGCAGCTCGCCGGCGCCGGCGCGCTCGACGTGGCCCGTGATGCGGAAGGGCACCACCTCATCGACCAGCTCGCGCAGCTCGTCGTAGGCGGCGAGCTCCGGGTCGACCGGCTGCTGCTGCGCGATGGGACGCGCCTTGGGCTTCACGATCTCGCTGCGGTCGCGCAGCACCTCGGCGCCGTCGATGGCCATGCTCCACAGCTCGTCGTCCGAGAGCGTCAGGTCGCGCGGGCCCGCGGCGGGCGGCGGCTTCGCGATCGCGGGCGCGGGCGCGGGCTTCGGCTTGGGCGGCTCCGGCAGCTTCACGGCGCCGAAGGGATTGTTGAAGGGCTTGTTCTTCTTGCTCATGGTCGGTTCGCGTCAGCTCACTTCTTCAGATCGAGCCGCTTCATCTTGCGCCACAGGGTCGGCGTCGACACGCCCAGCTCGCGCGCCGTCTTCTCGATCTGGCCCTGGTTGCGCGCCAGCGAGGCCTCGATGGCGTGGCGCTCGGCGGCGTCCACCACGTCCACGAGCCTCATCAGCGGCTGCGTCGACGAGCGCGACGCGTCCGTCTCCAGGTGCACGTCGCCCGCCCCGATCGCGTCCGCGTGCGCCAGGGCCGCGGCCTGCTCCACCACGTTCTCCAGCTCGCGCACGTTGCCGGGGAAGTCGTGCGCCATCAGCTTCTCCAGCGCGCCGTGCGTGAGGATGCGCCGCGTGCCCTCGCGCCGGTTGAAGCGGCCCACGAAGTGGTTGGCGAGGAGCGGGATGTCCTCCTTGCGCTCGCGCAGCGGCGGCGGCGAGAGCGGCACCACGTTCAAGCGATAGAAGAGGTCTTCGCGGAAGCGCTTCTCGGCGATGGCCTTGCGCAGGTCCTGGTTGGTGGCCGCCACCACGCGCACGTCGACGGGCACCGAGTTGTTCCCGCCGACGGGCCGGATCTCGTGCTCCTGGATGACGCGCAGGAGCTTGGCCTGGAACTGCGGCGTGGTCTCGCCGATCTCGTCGAAGAAGAACGTGCCGCCCGACGCCTCCTCCAAGAGGCCGCGCCGCGCCTTGACCGCGCCCGTGAACGCGCCGCGCTCGTGTCCGAAGAGCTCGCTCTCGAGCAGCGTCTCGGAGATGGCGGCGCAGTTGATGGGCACGAACGGCCGGGTGGCGCGCTTGGAGTTGGCGTGCAGCGCGCGGGCGATGAGCTCCTTGCCGGTGCCGCTCTCTCCCGTGATGAGCACGGTGACGTCGGTGGCGGCCACGCGCAGGAGTCGCGTGAGCAGCTCGCGCATCGGCGCCGAGCGGCCCACCAGCGCGTCGAGCTGGTACTTGGCGCGGAACTCGCCCGCGAGCAGCGTGTTGTCGAGGAGCAGCCGGCGCTTCTCCAGCGCGCGCGTGACGCGGACGAGCAGCTCCTGGTCCTTGAACGGCTTGGTGAGGTAGTCGCTCGCGCCGAGCTGCATCGCCGACACCGCGCCCTCGACGGTGCCGAAGCCCGTCATCACCAGCACCTGCGTCGTGGGCGAGATCTCGAGCGCCCCCTTGAGCACGGCCATGCCGTCCAGGCCCTGCATCTTGAGGTCCGTGATCACCACGTCGAAGGGCTCGGTCAGCAGCCGCTGCAGCGCCTTCTCGCCGCTCTCGCTCTCGGCGACCTCGTAGCCCTCCTGCGCCAGCACCAGCGCGGTGGTCGCGCGCATGTTCTTCTGGTCGTCGACCACCAGGATGCGCGGCGCGCCCGGCCGCGCGACGGGCGCGGGCGCGAGCACCGCCTCGGGGACGATCGGCTTCGATTCGCGCTGCAGCAGCGCAGGCAGGAGCGGCTCGAGCGAGCCCTCGTGGAGCAGGTCGAGCGCGTCGTCCGCCGGGCCGCCGAGGCCCGCCGCGATCGTGTCCGCTGCGCCCTCGTCCGAGGCCGGCGCGTCGCCGGGATTCTGGGGGAGTCCGCTCGTCATCCGCAGCCCCCACGCTCTCACACTCGCGGCGCCTCGCGCCATCGCCGCCGCAACAGCGTGGTCAGCGCCGGCACCACCACGAGCGTCGCCGCCGTCGAGAAGGCGAGGCCGCCCACCACCACCACGGCCAGCGGCCGGTGCAGCCCCGCGCCCGAGCCCAGGCCCACCAGGAGCGGCAGGAGCGCCGCCAGCGTGGCGAGCGTCGTCATCAGGATCGGCCGCAGCCGGTCGCGGGCGGCCTCGCGCAGGGCCTCGCCCAGGGACAGGCCGCGCTCCTCGGCGCCGCGCGCGTGCTCGAGCAGGAGGATGCCGTTCTTCACCATCAGCCCCACGAGCAGGATGCTGCCCATCAGCGACGAGACGTTGAGCGCGGTGCCCGAGAGCCACAGCGCGATCGCGCCGCCCGCGAGCGACACCGGCGCGGCGGCGAGCACGGCCACGACCGAGATGAACGAGCGCAGTTGGAACAGCAGCACCGTGGCCACCGCCGCCAGGGCCAGCACCAGCACCAAGAGGAGCGACCGGAAGCTCTCCTGCTGCTGCTCGACGAGGCCGCCCAGCTCCCACGTGTAGCCCTGCGGGAGCGCGAGCGACGAGAGCCGCGCCTTGATCTCCTTGGACACGCTGCCGAGCCCTGCGCCCGAGAGGCGCGCGGTGAGGTGCACGAGGTTGCGCTGGTTCATGCGCAGCGAGGCCGCCGGCGGACAGCTCCTCACCAGCTCGCCGAGGGAGGCGAGCGGGACCAGCGCGCCGTCGGAGGTGAGCACGGTCTGGCCGCGCAGGTCCTTGGGCTCGGGCGCGGGCGTGCTGGCGCGCGAGAGCACCCGGACGTCCTCGAGGTGGTCCGGCAGGCGCAGGGAGGTCGCGACCTCGCCGAGCATCGCGCCCGCGAGCTGGTCGGAGACCGCGGTGGCGTCCAGCCCGAGGCGCCCCGCGCGCACGGGATCGAGCTTGAAGTCGAGCTGGGGCACACAGCCCTCGTCGCCGTTGAAGAGATCGACCACGCCGGGGATGTCCTGGATGCGCGCCGCCACCTGCGCCGCCAGCGCGCGCAGCACCTCGGGATCGGGCCCGAAGAGGCGCACCTCGATGGGCTCCGCCGACCCTTCGAGGTCCCCGAGCATGTCGGCGAGCACCTGCACGAACTCCACGCGCAGCCCGGGCGCCCGCGCGGCGATGGCCTTGCGCTGCTCGTTCATCAGGTCTTCGATGTCGCCCCGCCGCCCGGGGCGCAGCCGCACCGCCACGTCGCCGCGCGAGGGCAGGGTGGCCACGGGCGGACCCAGCTCCGCGCCCAGGCGCCGCGAGAACGACAGCGTCTCCGGCGCGTCGCGCACGACCTCCTCGATGTGCTGCGCGAGCGCGTCCGATTCGGGCAGCGCCAGGCTCACGGGCGCGAAGTAGTCGATGACATAGGACCCCTCGTCGGCCTCGGGCAAGAAGCCGGTCTCCAGGCGGGTGGACGCGGCGGCGCCCAGCACCACCACGGCGGCCAGCGCGCCCAGCACCAGCGACGGGCGCGTCAGCGCCAGCGAGAGGACGCGCTCGTACCCTGCCAGGACGCGGCTCGGCCGCTGCGCCCGGTGGAGCGGACGCAGGAGGCCCGCGGCGAGCGGCGGAAGCACGAAGAGCGCCACCGGCATGGAGAGCAACACCGCGGCCGCCAGCGAGATCGAGAGCGCGGCGAAGAACTGGCCCGCCACGCCTGACAGCAGGCCCAGCGGGAGGAAGACCACCACGGTGGTGAGCGTCGTGCCGACCACGGGCCAGAAGAGCTCCTCCGTGCCGCGCGCGGCCGCCTCGCGCGGCCCGAGCCCGGCCTCCAGGTGGCGGTGCACCGCCTCCACCACCACCACCGCGTCGTCGATGACGAGGCCCACCGCGATGGCGAGGCCGCCCAGCGACATGAGGTTGAGCGTCTGGTGCAGGAGCGCGAGCACCAGCAGGGTCGCGCCCAGGGTCAGGGGGAGCGAGAGGGCGGCGAGGAGCGTCGAGCGCCACTCGCGCAGGAAGATGGCGAGCACGATGAGCGAGCAGAGCGCGCCGAAGACGACCGCGTCGCGCACGCCCTCCTCGGCCTGGACCACGAAGTCGGCCTGCTCGTACACCGGCCGCAGCGTCACGCCGGGCGGGAGCGACGGGCGCAGCTCGGCGAGGCGCGTCTTCACCGCGGCGTCGAGGCGCACCACGTCTCCCGAGGCGCGGCGCGCGATGTTCAGGATCACGCCCGGGTGCCCGTCCACGCGGATGAGCGTGGTCTGCGGCGCGGTGCCGCGCGTGATGACGCCGAGGTCGCCGAGGCGCACCGGGAGCTGCGGGGTGCCGCCCACCACGGTCTGCGCGAGCTGCGCGGTGCTCGTGAGCTCACCGCTGACGATGCCGAGCGCGAGCTCGTGCGTGTCGGTGAGCCGCGCGACGGTCTCGGTGTGATTGCTCGCGCGCAGGCGGGCGGCGACCGCGGGCACGCTCAGGTGCGCGGCGCGCAGCCTTGCAGGATCGAGCAGCACCTGCGTCTCCGGGAGGTCCGACGACTGGACCGTCACGAGGCCCGCGCCCGGCAGGCCCGAGAGCGCGGGCCGGATCGTGTACTGCGCGAGCTCGAAGAGCTGCGAGGCCGGATAGGGGCCTTCGAGGTTGTACGAGAGGATCGGGAAGGAGCTCGGCAGCACGCGCTCGGCGACGACCTCGGTGGCGGGCGGCAGCGCGCCGCGCTCCTCGGCCAGGCGCGAGAGCACGAGCGTGTGCGCCTGCGCCATGTCGGTGTCCTGCGAGAAGAAGAGCGAGAGCTCGACCGCGCCTCGGATGGTGCGCGAGCGCACGGAGTCGACGCCCGGGACCGAGGAGAGCGCGGCCTCCAGCGGGCGCGTGACGCCGGCGAGCAGCGTGGCCTGGGCGGCGCCGGGCAGGGTGGCGACGACCTGCTCGCGCTGGAACGACACCTCCGGATAGACGCCCTTGGGCAGGGTGGCCGCGACCCACAGGCCCGCGCAGGCGCACACGATCGACGCGAAGACCACGCCGCGTCCATGACGGAGGCCGAGCGCCGCGAGGGTCACGGCTCGTGCCCTGAGCGCGCGGGGCGCGGCGCGTTCTCGACGCCTGCGTCGGCGGAGGGCGCAACCTGGAGGGGCGTGCCGTCGGGGATGGACCAGGCGCCCTGCAGGATCACCTCGTCGCCGGCGGAGAGGCCGTGGACCACCTCTGCCGAATCGGCGTCCTCGAAGCCCAGCTCGACCTCGACGCGCCTGGCTTTGCCGTCCTCGATGGTGTCCACCGCGCGCGCGCTCGGGCCCGCCACCAGCGCAGACTTGGGCGCGAGCAGCACGCCGCGGTGCACGCCGATGGTGATGCGCGCGCGGGCGGCGGCGCCGATCTTCAAGGCGCCCTCCGGGTTGGGCACGGTCACGCGCACCAGCGCGGCCCCGCTCTGCGGGTCGAGCACGGGGGCGACCGCGCGCACGGTCGTCGCCCGCGGCTCGCGATCGAGGCCCAGGATCCACACGGCCGCGGCCTGTCCCCGCCGCAGCAGCGAAGCGTCCGCCGCGGGCACCGGCGCGCGCAGCTCCAGCGTCTCCACCCGCGCGACCTCGACCACCGGACGCGAGGGATCGACCTGCTCGCCTGGCGCGGCGTACAGGCGCGCCACCACGCCATCGAACGGCGCCCGGAGCTCGGCCTGCGTGAGCTGATGGCCCGAGGTGGAGACGCCGGCGCGCGCGGTGCGCACCGCGGCCTCAGCGGACTCGAGCTGGAGACGGGCGTCCTCGACCTCCTGGCTCGCCGCGACACCTGCGGCCATCGCTTGCTGGGCGCGCTCGAGGCGCTTGCGCGCGTTCTCCCGGGTGGCCTCGGCCTGCGTGAGCTGCGCCTGGGCCTGCACGGACTGGTCGGCCAGCGGCACGCGATCCAGCCGCGCCAGCACCTGCCCCTTGCGCACCTGGTCGCCCTCGGCCGCGAGCACCTCGCTGAGCCGCGCGGGCACGAGCGGCCCGAGCTTCACGTCGAGCCCCGGCTGCGCCTCCAGCGTGCCCACCACCTCCAGGGTCTGCGCGATGTCGCCCGGCGCGATCGCGCGCGTGTGCACCGTCAGCGGCGCGGCCGCGGCGTCGTCGCCGTCTGCGCGGTGACAGGCCGTGAGCGCGAGGCCCCACAGGGCCAGGAGAGTGCCTCTAGAGATCCGCACCGATCGCCTCCTCCAGGTCCGCCAACGCGCGCTGCGCCTCGAGCACCGCGTCCACCCCGCGGAGCTGCGCCCCCGCGAGCTCGCTCTGCGCGGCGGTCACTTGCGAGAGCGGCGCCCGGCCGATGCGCCACGCGGCCTGCGCCAGCTCCACCACGCGCCGCGCCGCCACCACGAAGTCGCCCGAATAGAAGGCCGCCCGCGCCTGCGCCGCTCCATAGCGGGCCCGCGCCGCGCGCACCTGGCCCGCGAAGCGCTGCTGGGCCGCGAGCGCCTGCGCGTTGGCGGCGCGCGCCAGGGACTCCTGCTCCTGCACCTTGCCGCGGTTGAGCGAGAGCACCGGCAGGTCGAAGGCGATGCCCACGCGCAGCCCCAGCGACGCATCCGCGGTCGAGCGCTGGCCGATGATCGAGAACACCGGCAGCGGCCGCGGCGCCGTGCGCTCTTCGTCTGCGCGCGCCAGGGCCAAGGACTCCTGCGCCCGCAGCGCCTCGAGCTCGGGGTGCCTCGCGCCGCGCTCGAGGAGCAGCTCGACGGCGGGCGTCTGCGCCAGCGCCTCCGGGGCCGCGGCCTCCGGCTCGTCGGTCACGCCCAGGAGCGCGGCCAGCTCTGCGCGGGCCGCGCGCGTCTCGGCGACGCGGTCGTCCGTCTCCTGCTCGCTCCGCTTGCGATTGATCGCCGCCTGCTCCACCTCGAGCTGCGACGCGCTCCCCGTGCGCAGCCGGTCGTTCGCCATCTGCTCCAGTTGCGCCGCCAGCTTGGACGCCTCCTGCGAGAGCCGCTCGGCCTCCTGCGCCGCCCACGCCGCCGCCAGCGCCCGGCGCACCGAAGCGTGCAGCCGCGCGCGCTGCACCGGAACCTCGGCACCCGCGGCCTGCGCGCTGGCCTCTGCCGACGCGATCGCCGCGCCCCGCTGGCCGAAGAGCGGCACGCGCACGTCGAGCCCGGCCGTGAGCTGCGGGTCGTCGTGACCATAGCTGACGCTCAGCGTCGGGTTCGCGAGCTGACCCGCCGAGTCCACGCCCGCCTGCCCCGCGCGCGCGGCCGCCTCCGCGGCGTGGAGCTGCGCGCTGTGCTCATCGGCGAGCTTGCGCGCGTCCACCAGGGTCAGCGGCCCCGCCGCGAGGTGCACGAGGATGGCGAGGAGACCGGACAGCATCGCTCACTCAGCGAGCGGCGGGACCACCATCAGCCGCCCGCCCTTCGAATCCGGCAGGTAGGCGTT
>JAFEBC010000527.1 GCA_018266095.1 Deltaproteobacteria bacterium | reverse complement strand
GGCCTGCGTCACCTGCGGCGTCGGCGGCGAGTCAGCCTGCTGAGCGAGATCGTACAGTCGCAACAGATGTGCGCGCGCCGCGCCCAGATCCTGCGCATGGCTCGCCTTCCTGTCGCGCCGGGCCACCGCGGACCCGAGGAGCGCTCGAGCGAGCTCGTGCTTCTCCTTCAGGGGCCCCAGTTGCGCTGCGGCCGCGTGGTTCTTCGCGAGCGCCTCCGCGAGCCTGCGCGAGAGCGTGTGCTGCGCCCGCAGCTCCTCGGGCGCCGTCTTCACCCGCGGGTCCATCGTCACCGTCAGCAGGCTCGTCACCGTCACCGCCGTGCTCCCCTCCCCTGCGATGAGCTCGACCGTGTACCGCCCCGGCAGCGCCCACGGCCCGCGCGGCTCCGCGGCGGTCTCGTGCGGCACCGCTGCCATCGGATATCTCGGCTCGTCCGCGGCGAGCGGCTCCTCGTGCAGATCCCACACGAAGCGATGCAGCCCGCGCTCGCGCGAGAGCGGCGCCGCCGCGCGCAGCCAGTAGCGCGGCACGTTCCCGACATCGGAGGGCGTCGCGCGCGGATCGTCGCTGCGGAAGGTCCGCACCAGCCGACCCGACTCGTCGAGCACGCGCAGCGTCAAGAGGCCGTCCACGCGGGCACGCAGCGTGTAGTGGATCAGCGCGCCCTCCGGCGGGTTCTCCCCGGCGGGCTCGTCAGGCGGGAGCGGCGTGTCCCCGTTGCTGGAGAGGCGCACCCGCACCGCCTGCGCTGGCCCCAAGAGCGAGAGCGACGCGGCCAGCGACTCGACGGTCAGCCGTCGCAGCGCGGTCAGGTCGTCGAGGATCCAGAAGCCGCGGCCGTGTGTGGCGATGGCCAGATCCGCGTCCTTCACGATCAGATCGCGCACCGAGGTGTTGGGCAGGTTGAGCCGCAGCGACGCCCAGGAGGTGCCCGCGTCCAGCGAGACGAACACCGCGCGCTCCGTGGCCGCGAAGAGCAAGCCGGGCCGCACCGGATCCTCGCGCACCACGTTCACGCTGGCGCCCACCGGCAGGCCCGCCACCGTCTCCTCCCAGGTGGCGCCGAAGTCCCGCGTGCGCAGGACGTGCGGCCGCAGGTCGTCCAGGCGCAGCGTGTTGATCGCGGCCCAGGCCGTCCCCGGCGCGGTGTGCGAGGGCTCGACGAACGACACCTTGGCCCACGGCGTGAGCTGCGGCGGCGTCACGTTGGCCCAGTGCGCGCCGCCGTCGCGGGTGAGGTGGATGAGGCCATCGTCCGTGCCCGCCCAGATGAGCTGCGCGTCGAGCGGCGAGGGTCCCACGGCGTAGATGACGCCGCGCTGCTCGGGCTTGGCCTGCTCGGTGCCGCGGTACTTGCCCACGCTCGCGGGCACGTCCCACGAAGGCCGCGAGAGGTCCGGGCTGATCACGTCCCAGTGCTGGCCGCCGTCGCGCGTGCGGTAGAGACGGTTGGCCGCGTGAAAGAGCGTCCGCGGATCGGCCGGCGAGAACACGACCGGCATGGTGCGCAGGATCCGGTATCCCTCGGGCCTGAGCGGCTCGGGGCCCACGTCCTGCGCTTGGCTCGTGCGCCGATCCCAGCGCGTGACGCGTCCGCCGAAGACCACGTCGGGGTCCTTGGGATCGGGCGCGGCGTAGCCGTACTCGTCGAAGCCCGCCGGGTGCCACTCGCGGAAGGTGATGCGCCCGTCGACGCCGCGGCTCTGCACGCAGGCCGAGCCGCTCTCCTGCTGGCCGCCGCAGAGGCGATACGGGAACGAGTCGTCGGCGGTGACATGGTAGAGCTGCGCGGTGGGCTGGTTGTACCAACTGCTCCAGGTGCGGCCGCCGTTGACGGTGACCACCGCGCCCTGGTCGCTCGCGAGCAGCATGACCTCCGGGCGTCCCGGGTCGATCCAGACCTTCTGGTAGTCGTCGCCGCCGGGCGCGCCGCGCAGCGCCGTGAACGTCCTGCCGCCGTCGGTGCTCTTCCAGGCCACGATGCTGGCCGTGAACACGGTGTCGGGGTCGGTCGGGTGCACCTTCACCTCGGCGAAGTCGTCGCCTCGCTCCGTCACGCGCTCGTCCTGGGTGACGCGCGCCCAGGTCTCGCCGCCGTCGTCGGAGCGATAGAGCCCCCCCTGCTTCTCGGCCATCACCGTGGCGAACACGCGCGACGGCCGCGAGGGCGCATACGACACGCCGATGCGCGAGAGGCCTTCGGGCTCCCCCGGCAGGCCCTTGGTGATGCGGCGCCAGGTGGTGCCACCGTCGGTGGACTTGAAGAGGCCCGAGCCCGGCCCCGTGAACTCGGCGTTCTCCCACGGCCCCTGCCGCGACTCCCAGAGCGCCGCGAGCACGTTGCGCGGATCCTGCGGGTCGATCGCTACGTCCGCCGCTCCCACGTCGGGCCCCGCGCCGAGCACCTTCTGCACCGTCTCGCCGCCATCGAGCGAGCGGTACAGCCCGCGCTCCTCATTCGGCCCGTACGGGTGTCCGAGCACCGCGATGAACAGCTTGGAGGCGTCCTGGGGATCGACCGCGATCTGCGGGATCTGCTGCCCGTCGCGCAGCCCCAGATGCGCCCAGGTGCGGCCTCCGTCGAGCGAGCGGTAGAGCCCGTCGCCCGTGGAGAGATCCGGCCGCTGCATGCCCTCCCCGCTCCCCGCGTAGAGGATGTCGGGGTTGTTCGGCGCCACGGCCAGCGCGCCGATGGAGGCCGTGTCCTGGTCGTCGAAGATGGGCGTCCAGGTGCGGCCGTAGTCATCGCTCTGGAAGATGCCGCCGTTGACGGGCGCGATGAAGAAGACGCCGGGCCGTCCAGGCACGCCGGTGGCGGCCTTGGTGCGCCCGCCGCGGAAGGGGCCGATGTGGCGGTAGCGCAGCGCCGACAGGCCGCGCGGGCCGAGGCCGTCGAGGAGCTCAGCGGACGAGAGGGTCGTGGGTGCGGGCGCTGCAGCGAGCGCGAGGAGCGCGAGGACAGGGAGGGCGGCCATCGGCGGACGGTAGCAGCGCGGCGCGCCGTCTGCACCACACGATGGGTTCCAGTTCGTCGCCAGCCGCGCAGCGCCTCCCTCCCCTTGCCAGCGTGCTGATTGACAAATCGTCCTGTGCAGGTAGAGACAGGCTCCATGCTCCCGACGACCTATTTTCCGCAGCACGCCGACAATCGCATGGCCAACGAAGGCAACGTCGCCGCCAGCCGCGCGAACTTCCTGCAGCGCCGCCCGTCGAACCTCGCGTTCCTGTTGGAGCAGCGCTACGGCTGGATGAACGAATACCTGACCGACGCTTCGGTAGCTTATGAGCTCGGCTGCGGAGCGGGTTTCGGAAAAGAATTCATCCGCGCAAAGAACTTCCGCCTGACCGACGTGGTGGCGCAGCCCTGGGTGGAGCTCGAGGTCGACGCCCTCCGCATGCCGTTCGAGCCGGGCTCCGTGGACGCCCTCGTCTGCAGCCACATGATCCACCACCTCGCCTTTCCCAAGCGCTTCTTCGCCGAGGCCGCGCGGGTGCTGAAGCCGGGCGGCGTGATCCTGATCAGCGAGATCCAGACCTCCTTCGTGATGCGGCTCCTGCTGCGCCTGATGCGGCACGAGGGCTGGTCGTACGATGTCGACGTTTTTGGAGAGGCCCGGCCGGCGAACGATCCCGCCGACCCCTGGTCGGCCAACTGCGCCATCCCGCAGCTCCTGTTTCAAGATCCGAAGAAGTTCGAGCAGCAGATCCCCGGCTTCAAGGTCGAGCGCAATGCCCTGACCGAGTTCTCGATCTTCCCGCTGTCAGGCGGCGTCATCGCCAAGTCGAAGACCATCGACCTCCCGCGCCCCGTGCTGCGCGCGTTCGACCTGTTGGATCGCGCGCTCATCGCGCTCTGGCCGTCGATGTTCGCCATGGGGCGCCGGGTCGTGCTGCGCAAGACGGACGCGCGGCTGCACTAGCGCTGCGGTCTGCCGCGAGCCGCCCTCTTCTTCCGCGCCTTGACCCGCTGCGGCACCCGTCCGATCCGCGGGTCGCCCGCCACCACGAGCGCGCACGCCCGCGCCACCTCGCGCTCGAAGTCCGGCCCGCTCGACGGCAGGTTCTGCCAGTGCGTGTCCTTGCCCAAGAGGTCAATGTTCTTCATCGACGGCAACGCCTTGCGCAGGCTCTCGTGGTGCTCCTTGCCGGTCGCGATCCAGACGCCGTGGTCCTGCTTGTACTTCTCGCTCTCGTTCAAGATGAAGACGATCTTCTCGCCCACGTACACGCCCGTGGCCATGAAGATGCGCCGGGTGCGCGGCTCGACCGCGGCCAGCTCGTCGAGCACGAACTCGAAGGGGATCCGCATGCGCGGAGCCTAGTACCGCGAGCCCGAAGTTCCTCCCCCAGGCGACCGGTCGAAGAGGTCGCAAATGGCGGCGGCCATGTTTCCGCGGGGGCCGATATTGGGAGTGCGTGTCCAGCGCTTGCCGAACTTGATGTCGACGCGCCAGTTGTCCGCGGAGAGCTTGCAGAGGCGGATGGCGGAGAGCGGCGCGTCCAGCGGACCAGCCTCGACGAGGACGTGGTCGGCGACGGCGCGCGTGCGCAGGTGATCGTAGCCGAGGGCGCGGAATACGAAGAGGATGCCTTCGGCGTCTTTTGATGTCGCTTTGAGAGCCATCGGGGCCGCTTCAGGCGGCACGACGATGGTGCGTGAAGCGCCCACGGAAAGTCCAGCGGAAGGGATGCGCCTCGACGCGATTCCAGTGGGCAATGAAGCCGAGAATGGCGCCCAGCATCTGGTCGACGTTGGCGAAGTCGCCGTGCTTGAGCACGCGGCGATGAAGGATTGAAAACCAGATCTCGATCTGGTTCATCCACGAGGCGTGCTTGGGCGTGTGGACGAAGTGGAAGCGTCCGCCGTGCCGAGCAGAGAAGTGCTTCCACGGATCGCCGCAGTGGATGTTGAGGTTGTCCCAGACGATGTAGACCTCACCGGTGGGATAGCGGCGAGCGAGCTGTTCCATGAAAGCGGCGAGATCCTTCGCCGTGCGACGCTTGCGGCACTGGCCGAAGACCTTGCCGGTGGCGATGTCGAGGGCGGCGATCAGGTTGCGCGTGCCATGGCGGATGTATTCGAATTCGCTGCGACCGACGCGGCCTGGCACGGCTGCCTGGAACAGGCGTCGGCGCTCCAACGCCTGGATGCAGGTCTTTTCATCCACGCAAAGAACTGTCGCACCGGCAGGGGGGCGCAAGTACAGCGCGCAGATGATGCGCACCAACTCCCGAAAGCGCGGGTCGGGACTGTGCAACCAGAGACGCATCCGGTGCGGGCGCAGCTCGGCGTCCCGCAAGATGCGCCCGACCTCGCTCGCGCTCAGCCGCCAACCGGTCTCTTGCCAGAGCGCCTCCGATAGCGACGTCCGATTCCAGATGTTCCGGAAGGGCACATGCTCATGGGGCCTGTCGCATGCGAGCTTCACGACTTCACACCGGACCTCCAACGGGACGCGCGGCGGCCGACCACTCCGAGCAGCATCCATCAGGCTGTGCATGCTCCGACGGCGCTCTCGGGAAAAGCGCCGCCGCCACTCTCGAACTGTCTTGATGTCCACACCGAGCGCTTTGGCAATCGCTCGACTCGCCTCGCCATCGGCTGCTTTCAGCACGATGCACGCTCTCACTACTTGTCGGTGCTCGGCTTTCCCTCTCCGCAATAGCCGTTCAAGCTCCTGGCGTAGCCTCCAACTCAACTGAATTCGTGGTGCTCTAACTCGTCTCACCCCACCCGGATTCGCACCGCGTCCATCCGATCACCGGGGGGAGGAACTTTCGGCGCGTGGCACTAGCACCTCGAGCCGTGCCGACGAGCCTCGG
>JAFEBC010000526.1 GCA_018266095.1 Deltaproteobacteria bacterium | reverse complement strand
CATGCTCGCGCTCGCGCAGTACCAGGGCTCCTCCGCGGCGCAGGCCACCATCGCGCGCGCGTCCGCCCGGCTCGAGCCCGGCCGCGATCCAGGAGGGGAGCTGCTCCTGCGCGCGCTCGCCGACAACGACACCGCGAGGCAGTTCGCGCTCCTGTCCGCGTCGACGCAGGAGCAGCGGCTCGACCCGCTCTTCCAATGGGTCCTGGGCAGCGCGGCGCACGGCTCGCGGCACGAGGCCGACGCGGAGGCCGCCTTCCGGCAGGTCAACCGCATGCGGCCGGACCTGCAGGCGGGCAGCGATCTGTTCAACCTGCTCTCGCTCGCGGGGCGCCCCGACGAAGCGAAGACCTTCGCGCGTCAGTGGGCCGCCGACAACCCGGACGGCGAGGAGGCGCAGCTCACCTGGGCGCGCGTGGCCGTCCTCGAGCACCGCGCCGCCGACGTCGACGCTGCCCTCGAGCGACTGCTCCTCGTCCACGGTGAGAAGCTGCATCGACTGGTGCCCATCTGCCGGCTCTCGATCGAGGTGGGCAACCTCGCGCGCACGCGGCGCCTCGCGGAGCGGCTGCTCTCCGGCGACGTGCTGGAGCAGAACATGGGCCGCTACTTCCTGGGCGAGACCGACGTGCTCGCCGGCCGGCTCAACCAGGCGCGCGAATCGTTCCAGACCGCGTACGATCTCGGTCACACGCAGGGCACGGCGGGCAACGCGGTGCAGGCGCTCGAGGAGCAGCGCTCGATCGCCGAGGTGCTCGGCGACCAGGAGGCGTTGCAGCGCGTGGACACGTTGCGCATCGAGCAGTTCACGCGGCTGGGGCTGCGCGAGATGGTGGCGTACGCGACCTTCGAGCGCGCGCTGGCGCAGCGAGGGAGCGGCCCGTGCCCGCAGATCGCGCCCGTGCTGGAGTCGCTCTCGACGGGTCCGGTGCACGTGATGCTGGAGATGCTGCTCGTGCGCGCCGCGGCGGTGGCGGGCTGCCGTCCCTGCGCGGACGCGGTGCGCCTGGGGCAGGGCTCGGCGGAGCTGGAGCAGCGCTCGTTGTTCCACCTGGCGCAGTGCGCGGAGCAGACGGGTGACCTCGCGCTCGCCGAGCGCACCTACGCGCGCGTGACCTGGGTGGGCGCCGGCTCCGGAACCTACGGGGCCACGGCGCACGGCGTGCTCGCGCTCTGGCGGCGGTCGCGCCTCCTCGCCAAGCTCGGCCGCGCCGACGAATCGCTCGCGCTCGCGCGTGAGTTCCTGCAGCGCTGGTCGCAGACCGATCGCCCCGTGCCCGGGGTCGACGAGGCGCGCGCCGCGCTGCGTTCACGATAGGCGCCTGCGAGGCCCTCCCTCCCACCGGCCACCGGGCGTACACTCCCGCGCCATGCAGAACTCGCGTCGCGTCCTCGTGGCCGCCCTGTGCTCCTTGCTCGTCACCTGCGGAGGCACGGACGAGAACACGCCCCCGGCCGTCGCCAGCGTGAAGGTGACCGCCGCGGGCTCGCTCACGCTCACCAGCCTGAACGACACGCTCCAGCTCACGGCAGAGGCGCTCGACGCCAGCGGGGCCACGCTCACGGGTCACGACTTCACCTGGTCGACCAGCTCGAGCGCGGTGGTGTCGGTGACCACCACGGGCCTCGCCACCGGCCTCAAGAACGGCAGCGCGACCATCACCGCCACCACCGGCTCGGTGAGCGCGTCCGTGACCGTCGCCGTCACGCAGGCCGTGCACTCGGTGACGCTCGTCCCCGCCACGGTCACGCTGCGTCCCGGCGGCACGCAGCAGTTCGCGGCCAGCGCCTTCGACGCGCGCAGCAACCCGGTGGCCGGCGCGCCCCTCGCCACCTTCGTGAGCGGCGATCCGAGCGCGTTCACCATCAGCCTCACCGGCCTCGCCACCGCGCAGAGCGTGGCCGCCGCGACCACGTCCACGCTCACCGCCACCATCTCCGGCGTGTCGGCGACCTCGACGGTCGGCGTCGATCCCAGCGCGCCCAGCATCTCCAGCATCACCGTCACCGGCGCCGGCGCGGCCCCGCAGCTCGCGAGCGTGGGCGCCACCCTGCAGCTCACCGCGCACGCCTTCGACGCCGCCAACGTGGAGATCCCCGGCCTGCCCTACTCGTGGTCGAGCAGCACCAGCACCGTGGCCACCGTCGACGCCAGCACCGGCCTCGTCACCGCCACAGGCAACGGCACCACGACCATCACCGCCCACGCGTTCGGCGCCGCGGGCACGGCGGTCATCACCGTGCAGCAGGCGGTCTCCTCGATCACGGTCACCGCGCACGGCGGCGCGTCCACCACGCTCGTCAGCCTCGGCGACACGCTGCAGCTCGACGGCGCGGCCCTGGACGCCAACGGGCACGCCGTCGCGGGCGCGAGCCTCACCTGGTCGTCGACCACCAGCAGCGTCGCCACCATCGACGACAGCGGCCTCGTCACCGCGGTCGCCAACGGCATCACCCGGCTCCAGGCGCACAGCGGCGCGATCGCGGGCTCGCTCGATCTCACCGTGGCGCAGGCCGTCGCCGCGGTCTCCGTGGTCACGCACGTGAGCGCCGCGACCACCACGCTCGCCAGCCTCGGTGACACGCTCCAGCTCGACGCGCTCGCCACCGACGCGCGCGGTCACGCCATCGCCAACGTCAGCGCCGCGTGGTCGAGCGATCACGCCTCGTTCGCCAGCGTGGGAGCCGCCACCGGTCTCGTCACCGCCGTCGCCAACGGGGCCGCGCGCATCACCGCCGCCGCGGGGAGCACCTCGGGCTTCCTCGATGTCCTCGTCGCTCAGGCGCCCGCGCAGGTCACGCTCGCCTCCTCGCTCACGCCCGCCACGCTCACCGCCATCGGCGATTCGCTCGTGCTCACCGCCTCGCTCGCCGACGCGCGCGGCCACGCCATCAGCGGCAGCAGCGGCACCTTCACCTTCTCGATCCAGAGCGGCACCTCGGTCTCGCTCGGCGCCATCTCCAGCACGAGCGCCACCATCGTGGCGGCCGCGAACGGCACCAGCACCATCAAGGGCGCCCTCGATGGGAGCGCGCTGAGCGGCACCTTCGATGTCACCGTGGCGCAGGATCCCGCGAACATCGTGGTCACCACCGCCACCACCACCACGCTCGCGAGCCTCGGCGAGACGGTGCAGCTCAGCGCCTCGGCCACCGATCACAACGGCCACGCCGTGCCCAGCCCCACCTTCGCCTGGACCTCCAGCACGCCCGCGGTCGCCACCGTCGGCGGCAGCACCGGCCTCGTCACCGCGGTCGCCAATGGCTCGTCCACCATCCACGCCAAGGCCGGCACCGGCGACGGCGCGCTCGCGGTCTCCGTGCTGCAGCTCGCCGCGAGCATCGCCATCTCGCCCACCAGCACCGTGTTCGCCAGCGGCAAGAACAAGACGCTCACGGCCACCGCCAAGGACGCGCGCGGCAACAGCATGTCGGGCGCGTCGTTCACCTGGAGCGCGGACGCGGGCCTCTCCATCACACAGAGCGGCGTCGTCTCGGGCACCACCACCAACGGCTTCACCGGCCTCGTCACCGCCACCTCGGGCAGCTTCTCGGCCACGTCCACGGTGTCGATCGCCGTGTACAAGCCGTTCTCGTTCACGACCGCCTCGTCGCCGAGCGCGGTCATCGCCACCGTGAACCAGAACGAGTGGGTGATCTTCTCGAACCCCGACTCGGCCCCGCACGGCGTGCGGCACAATCCCAGCTCGGGCTCGAGCCTCTTCCAGACCAACACCTTCAGCGGCGGCACCGATTCGAGCGCGCTGCAGCTCAAGGTGGGCCCCGCGAGCTACCCCGTGGACTGCATCGTGCACGGCACCAGCATGTCCGCCACGCTCGTCGTGCAATAGCGCGCCCGCGCCGCACCCGCGCTATCCTCCCGCGCATGAAGCTCTACTACGCGATGGGGACCTGCTCGCTGGCCGCGCACATCTCGCTGCGCGAGGCCGGCCTGCCGTTCACGCTCGTGCGCTACGACATGAAGACGGAGCTCTTGGAGACGGGCGAATCGTTGACCACGGTCAACGAAAAGGGCTTCGTGCCCGTGCTCGAGCTCCCCGACGGCCAGCGGCTCACGGAGGTCTCGGCGGTGCTGCAGTACATCGCCGACCAGAAGCCGGAGAGCGGGCTCGCGCCGCCGAACGGCACGCTCGAGCGCTACCGGCTGCAGGAGTGGCTGAACTTCATCGCCACCGAGATCCACAAGGCGTACTGGCCGCTGTTCCACAAGGGCGCGGAGATCGAGAACCAGCACGCGCTGGAGCGCCTCACGCGGCGCTACCACTGGGTCGAGGAGAAGCTGGGCGCGCGCGAGTTCCTGCTCGGAGATCGCTTCACGGTGGCCGACGCGTATCTGCTCACGACGTTCAACTGGGCGCGGCTCGGCGGGCTGGACCTCGCGGCGTTCCCGGTGATGACCGCGTACCGCAACCGGCTGCGCGAGCGGCCGAGCGTGCTGGCGGCGATGGAGACCGAGGGCCTCGTGAAGAAGAAGCCAGCGGCGTGACGCTCAGCGCGCGCGCTCGATGATCGACAGCGCCAGCGGGATGAGCACGTTCAGATCGTAGCGGGTGAGCACGCGCTGACGTGCCGCGCGGCCCAGGTCCGCCAGCTTGTGACGGTCTCGCGAGCACGCGTCCAGCCGCTCCGCGAGCGCGCCGAAGTCGCCGGGCGGGATGACGAAGCCCGTCTCGCCCTCCGCGATCACCTCGGACACGCCGCCGACCCGCGTGGCGACCACGGGCAGGCCGCAGGCCATCGCCTCCATGGTCACGAGCGGCGAGCAGTCGGCGCGCGTGGGCAGCACCAGCAGATCGCTGCGCTGGTACAGCTCGAGCAACGTGGTCGAGTTGTTCGCCGCCGCGTGCTGCGTGACGTTCGCGGCGGGCGGGAGCGCGCGCCCGGTCACCACGTGGACCTCGAAGTCCTTCTGCGCCGTCGTCTCCGCCCAGCGCAGCAAGAGGTCGCCGCCCTTGCGCTGGAAGTCGCCGCCCACGAAGAGGACGCGCAGCTTGCCGTCTCGCGGGCGCTTCTCCGGCGCCGGCGTGAACCAGGTCGGATCGACGCCCGCGGGGATGACGTGCACCTTCTCGGGAGCGGCGCCGTAGTCCTCGACGAGCGAGCGCGCGGCCCACTCGCTGGCGGGGAAGAGGCCCGCGGCGCCGTGGATCGCGGCCCGCTGCCGCCGGTGCCGGAGCGCGCCGAAGGGCCCGCTCTCGGTGGTGGCCTGGTAGTAGCCGGTGAGGCCCTCGAACTGCCGGCGGGTGGCGTCGAGCAGCAGGAAGGTGGGGTGCTCGCGCAGCACGCCCAGGTGGTTCACGGCGAGCCCGTACGGGTTCATCAGCACCGCGTCCAGCGCGCCCTTGCGCACGGCGCCGCGGATGAGGAACCAATCGTTGATCTTGCGCCGCGTCAGCTCGGGCACGAGGGGGACCTTCTCCAGCAGGGTCCCGTCGACGGTGGTGGGCAAGGGCACGAAGAGCGGTGACACGCGCGCGCTGTAGCCAGCCAGCACGCGCTGCCAGTTGAGGAACTGGGTCTTGTGGCCCAGCGCGAGCGACATGAAGAGCCCGAGCCGCAGCGGGCGCGCGGGTGGAGCCGCCGGTTCAGCCACGCACGTGCTCGTCGTAGAGGGCGCAGACCGCGGCCGCGTGCGCCTCCGCAGAGTAGTGTCGGGCGCGCAGGTTGCCCGCGAGGCCCGCGTGCTCTCGGGCGTGAGCGTCGCCCAGCAGCCGGAGCACCGCGTCTGCGAGGGCCTGCGGCGAGGTCACGTCGCAGAAGGTCACCGCCCCGCGGTGCCCGTCGATCTCGTGGAAGCACGGCAGGTCCGAGGCCACCACCGGGACGCGCGCCGCCAGCGCCTCCACCATCACGAGGCCCTGCGATTCGTAGAGCGAGGGCATGGCCAGCACGTCGAAGGCCGGCAGGCACTCGGCGACGTCCTGCCGGTGCCCGGCGAAGCGGACTTGACCAGCGAAGCCCAGGCGCCGGCTCTGCTCGACGAGCGCGGCCTCGTCCGGCCCGGTCCCGATGACCACGAGGCGCGCGTCGGCCCGCTTCGCCAGCACGCGCGGCATCGCCTCCAAGAGCAGGTGGAAGCGCTTCTGCGGAGTCAGCCGTCCCACCGCGCCGATGAGCGGCACCGAGGGCAGGACGCCCAGCCGCGCGCGCGCGTCGGCGCGGTTCGTACGCGTGAAGCGGTCCAGAGCGATCCCGTTGGGCACCGTCACGCACTGTGCTTCGCCACAGATCCCGCTGGAGAGCAACTCGCGCCGATCCGCCTCTGACACGGCGATGAGCTTCTCCACGCGCCGCAAGAGCCACGTCTGCAACGCCCGCCGCGGAAGCGAGCGCAGGGCCTGCGCGTTGTGCTCCCAGCGCGAGTAGGGCATGTGCACCGTGCGCAGGATCCGCGCGCCCGCGCGCAGGGCGGTGGCCAGGGCGAGCGCCTGCGAGTGCACGCCGCACGAGTGCACGTGCACGATGTCGGGAGCGAGCTCACGCCACAGCGCGCGGAACGCCGCGAACCGCCCACGCCCGGCCGGCACGCGCACGAAGCGGGTGCCCGTCTGCTCGACCGCCCGCGCGAAGCTCTCGTCGACCGCGTGCCCCGCGTGGACGACCGTGGGCTGCACCAGCGCGCGCGGGGCCGCGTCCAGGAAGGTGACCAGCGAGGTCTCCAGCCCTGCGTGCAGGTGCCCGTCGCACAAGAGCGTCAGTCGGTGTGGAGGACGGCCCATCGCTCACCTTCCGAGCAGCCGCAGGCCCGAGCGGGCCACGATCGCGGCCTGGTGCCGCGTGGTGCGCGCCGCGTGATCGAGGGTGGCCACGAGCCGCCAGAGCTGCGTGTAGCGCCGGAGGAAGGTCTTCGGCAGCGGCGGGGTGCGCAGGCCCTGCGCCTTGCACCAGTCCAGCACGTCCAGGACGTCCTCGTGCCACCGCAGGCTGCGCAGCCGCCAGCGCTGCCACGGCTTGGGCACGCCGGAGAAGTGCGCCACGTGCGGCCCGTCGAGCTGGTCGAGCCGGAAGCGCGAGCTCAGCTTGGGCGCGCGCGCCGACCACATCATCAGCGCGCTCAGCACCGACTCGTCGGCCATGTGGTACGCGGCGTTGGAGGTGTCCACCAGGGCCTGCAGCTTGGGCGCGAGCAGGCGATCGATCTGCGCGTGCCACTCGCGGATGAACTCCTCGTGCGCGCGGCGCAGCACGATGACGTTGGCCACGCAGGTCGACTCCAGGCGCGGCGCCTCCACGCCGCCCACGTCGCGCTTCCACTGCGCGGCGATGTGCAGCGGCACGCCCCGCTGCGGCTCGCCCGCGAGGTAGGCCTTGCGGTACACGGCGCGCAGCTCCTCGGGCCCGCGCACGCGGATCTGCGCGTCGCCGTCGACGGGCGCGAGCAGCGGCGTGACATCGCCGGTGACGATGCAGTCGGCGTCGATCCAGGCGGCCCACGTGGTCTCCGCGGTGAGCAGCGCCGCGGGCTTGCTGGTGGTGAGGCTGCGCTCGTTGGGCGGCAGCGGCGGCAGGCGCACGCCGGGGAACTGCTCCAGCAGCGCGACCTGCTCCGCGCTGAAGTCCTTGCCCAGCACGTGCACGGGCGCGCGCACGCCGTGCCGGCGCAGCGACGACACCAGCAGGAACGCGCCCCAGAAGTAGCCGCCGTCGCAGGCGGTGCAGAGCGTGACGTCGCCGGCGGTCACGGCGCCTCCTTCCCCGCCATCGCCACGCGCGAGAAGCGCCCCGCGAGCTGCGCCTGCACGAACGCGCGCTCATCGGGGAGCAGCCCGTGCAGCCACCACCCGGGGAGCGCCGCGAGCCCGCACAGGAGCGAGCCCACCACGAACCGCGCCGACGGCGCGAGCGGCACCGGCGCGTGGAAGAAGACCACGGCCACGCCGATGGCGAGCGCGTTGGCGACCAGCCCGCGTCCGCTGATGACGAGCCAGAACTCGGACAGCTTCACGTCCAGCACCCGGCACGCCACCACCGGCATGACCGTGAACGCGATCGTCGACAGCGCCACCAGCGTCCCCGCCGCCGCGCCCGAGCAGCTCCGCCACCGGATCGACAGCCAGACGCTCACGCTGAAGTTGATCGCCGACTCGGTGATGGCGAACCAGAACAGGAGCCGGTGGTGTCCCGCCATCATCAGGATGCGCCGCGCGCACTCGGCCGCGATCACGGCGGCGGCGATGGCGATGATGAGCATGCGCGCCGTGAGCAGCATCTCGTCGGAGGGGTGGAGCTCGCCGGCCAGGAGCGCGATGGCGCCGCGCAGGTCGAGGAGCAGCGGCGTGACCACCAGCGTGGCCACCATCACCGACCAGCGCTGGCTCTTGAGGAAGAGCGTGCGCAGCCGCGAGGGATCGGCCTTCTGGGTGGCGAGGCGCGCCGCCACCGGCCCCAAGGTCTCCTGCATCTGCGTGGCAAGCATGTGGAAGAGGCCCATCAGCTTCGAGCCCGGCGTGTAGATGGCGATGGCCTGCACCGACACCAGCGTGCCGATGACGAGCTGATCGACGCGCATGCTGAGGATGCTCGCCATGGTGATGAGGTAGGCGACGATGCTGAACCCGGAGAGCTCACGGATGCGCGACCAGCGGAAGTCGGTGAGGCGCGGCCGCACCTCGGGCTCCTGCATGGCGACGACGCCCATGATGAGGTACGCGAGCGACGAGCTGGACACGCTGAGCAGGGTGATGAGCTCGAGCGGCTTGTGCGTCAGGCAGGCCCAGGCGATGAGCCCGGTCTGCAAGAGGCCGCAGCACACGTCGATGACGTTGCACACGTGCGGCCGCCCCTGGCCGCGCAGCGCCTCCCGGAACACGCCGAAGGGGAACGAGAACACGGCCACGGAGGCGAAGATGAGCGCGGTGGTCCGGTAGCGATCGATCGCGCCCGCGCTGTCGAAGGTGAGCGAGTGCAGGAGCCGGTCGCCGCCCCAGAGCACGAGGCCCATGAGCACGAAGGCGAGGCCCACGTAGGCGAAGAACACCGTGGACACCACCTCGCGCGACTCCTGCTTGGCGTGCGGATCGTCGCTGTCGATGCGCGCCGCGAGCGAGCGCACCACGGAGATGCCGAGGCCGAAGTCGAGCAGCACCGTGTAGCCGATGGTCGACCAGAGGAGCTGATAGAAGCCGAAGCCCTGCGCGTCCAGGCTGTGGAAGAGCAGCCGGAAGGTGATGATGCCGGTGAACATGCGCACGAAGACGCGCAGGTAGTTCGACCCGGTCCCCAGCACGATGGTGCGCAGCGCGGACGGCTTGGTCACCACGCGAGGCCGCTCAGTCTCAAATGGAGACGCCGCGCGTCGCAGGGTGAGCGCGCGGGCCAGGCGGCGCGGCCCCAGAGACACGGCCGGCGCTGCGAAGCGGGCGAGACTCCAGGGCTGCCCGCGGTTTGCTGTGTCGCGGCAGCCATTCCTGCCCGCAGTGAAGCACGAAGCGAGCCACGCCGTCGCGCCCTGACGAACACGCCGTGTGCGCAGTGTCAGGATTTGTGTGACAAATCGACGCGCCGGCCTCAAGGGCGGACCGGGGGATGCCGATGGTTGACTCGGGCCTCTCTCCGCGTAGACAGTTGGAGCCGAAATG
This sequence comes from Deltaproteobacteria bacterium, assembly GCA_018266095.1. Classification (GTDB taxonomy): domain Bacteria; phylum Myxococcota; class Myxococcia; order Myxococcales; family 40CM-4-68-19; genus CAIWCD01. The sequence goes on along the minus strand of JAFEBC010000526.1, from coordinate 5,163 downwards.
ATCTGCTCGACTCCCGAGCTGGAGCACTACCTCAAGCGCGAGCTCTACGAGCGCGTCCGCAGCGACTCGACCATCTTCGAGTTCCTGCAGGCGGGCTCGCTCGACGGCATCTGGTACTGGGACGCCGAGCGCCCCGAGAACACCTGGATGAGCCCGCGCCTGAAGGAGGTGCTGGGCTACACCGACGAGGAGGCGCCGAACTCCGCGTCGTGGTGGCAGGGCCAGATGTTCCAGGAGGACTTCGCCGTCTGCGCCGAGAACTTCCGCAAGCACGCGGAGGACCCCGGTCACCCGTTCGACCAGGTGGTGCGCTACCGGCACAAGGACGGCTCGACCGTGTGGGTCCGCTGCCGCGGCATCGGCCTGCGCGACGAGCGCGGCCGCTTGGTGCGCCTGCTGGGCGCGCACACTAACGTCACCGCCCTGAAGAAAGCGCAAGAGGAGGCTGCCGGGGCGAGCCGCGTGCTGCGCGAGGCGAACGCCCGCATGCGCGCCGAGGAGTCCCTGCGGCGCAGCGAGGAGCAGTTCGGCGCGGTGGTCGAGAGCATGAGCGAGGGCCTCGTGCTGGGCTCGCTCGACGGCACGCTGCTGCACTGGAACACGGCCGCGCTGCGCATGCACGACATCGCCTCCATGGACGAGGTGCTGCGGCCGCTGTCGGACTTCACCGAGCAGTTCGAGTTCACCACGCTCGACGGCAGGCCCTTGCCGCTCGAGGAGTGGCCCATGCGCAAGCTCATGCGCGGTGAGCCCGTGCGCGACATGGAGCTCGAGATCTCGCGCATCGGCACGCCCTGGCGGCGCGTGTTCAGCTACGGCGGCGCGCGCGTCAAGGGCACGAGCGGGCGCACGCTGGTCATCCTCAACATCAGCGACATCACCGAGAAGAAGCGCGCCGAGGAGGCGCTGCGGCACAGCGAGGCGCGATTCCGGCAGCTCGCCGAGGCCATCAACGAGGTCTTCTGGCTGACCGACCTCGCCAAGGAGCGCATCATCTACGTGAGCCCGGCCTACGAGGGCATCTGGGGCCGCACGTGCCAGAGCCTCTACGACGCGCCCGGGGACTGGCTGTCCTTCATCCACCCCGACGATCGCGAGGCGGTGCGCGCGGCCCTCCCCAAGCAGACGCTCGGCAACTACGACGAGGAGTACCGCGTGGTGCAGCCGTCGGGCGCCGTGCGCTGGATCCGCGATCGCGCCTTCCCGGTGCGTGACGCCGAGGGCAAGGTGTTCCGCGTGGCCGGCATCGCGCAGGACGTGACCGAGCGCCGCCGCCTCGGGGAGCAGCTCCGCCAGGCGCAGAAGATGGAGGCCGTGGGCTCGCTGGCCGGCGGCGTCGCGCACGACTTCAACAACATCCTCTCCGTGATCCTCGGTTACAGCTCGCTGGTCGAGCAGAGCATCGACCCGACCAACCCCATCGCCGGACAGATCCAGGAGATCCGCAACGCCGCCGAGCGCGCCGCCGGCCTCACGCGGCAGCTCCTCGCCTTCAGCCGACAGCAGATCCTGCAGCCGCAGGTGGTCGACCTGAACCGCATCGTCTCGGGCCTCGACAAGATGCTGCAGCGGCTCATCGGCGAGGACATCGAGCTGCGCACCGTGCTCACCTCGCAGCGGGCGATGGTCAACGTCGACCCGGGCCAGCTCGAGCAGGTGATCATGAACCTCGCCGTCAACGCGCGCGACGCGATGCCGACGGGCGGCAGCCTCACCATCGAGATCGACCTCGAGGAGGTCGACGAGGCCTACGCGCAGCAGCACCCGGGCGTGAAGCCGGGCAGCCACGTGCGCCTCTCCGTCGCCGACACCGGCACGGGCATGGACCAGGCCACGCAGGCGCGCGTCTTCGAGCCGTTCTTCACCACCAAGCAGCTCGGCAAGGGGACGGGCCTCGGCCTCTCGACCGTGTTCGGCATCGTGCAGCAGAGCGGCGGCAACATCGGCCTCTACAGCGAGGTCGCGCACGGCACCACCTTCCGCATCCTCCTGCCGCGCGTCGCCGAGATGTCGACCACGCCCCCGCGCCCCGTCGCGCCCGTGCGCAACGACAAGCTGCGCGGACACGAGACCGTGCTCCTGGTCGAGGACGACGAGCGCCTCCGCCGCGTGACGCGGACCATCCTCACGCGCAGCGGCTATCAGGTGCTGGAGGCCCAGAGCGGCGGCGACGCGCTCCTCATCTGCGAGCAGCACCCGACCCCGATCGACGTGCTCCTGACCGACGTGATCATGCCGCGCATGAGCGGGCCGGTGCTGGCGGCGCGCATCCTCGCCATGCGGCCCAAGGTGCGCATCGTCTACATGTCCGGCTACACGGAGGACTCGGTGGTGCGGCACGGCATCTGCGCGTCGGAGATCCCGTTCGTGCAGAAGCCGTTCACGCAGGAGCGCCTCTTGACGAAGGTGCGCGAAGCGCTCGACGCTTGAGGCATGGGCGTTCCGGGGGGAGCCAAAGGGGACAGCGGGAAATCGCGGAGCATGCTGCCGGTGGTGATCGGCGCGCTGCTCCTGCTCGCGTTCGTGGCGGGCGTGCTGTGGATGGCGGGCTGGCCGGCGAGTGAGGCCGCGAAGCCGGTGGCGCAGGCGGCGCAGGACGCAACGCAGGTCGCGGCCGATGCACGCGCGGAGACACCGGCATCGCCAGCCAGGCCGGCGCTGGCACCGAGCGTCGCTCCCGTGGCCATGCCGTCAGCGGAGCCTCAGGGGGCACGGGCGCGTTCGGCCGACGGGGGCACGGTGGACTTCGGCAAGCTCAACGCGCTGCACAACACGGTGGAGGTCGCGCGGCGGCTGGCGGCGAACGCGAAGAACGCCGACGAATACGTGGACCGCTTCTGTGAGCAAGTGCGCCGGCTCCACGAGAAGCCGGGCATGCCCGATCCCACGGGCAACGAACGCGACGCTGCCGAGTTCATGGCGCCGCGCACGGACTACGAAGCCCCGCTCGACAAGCCGCCGGGGAGCCTGCACCTGAACGACGAGCTGCGCGCGCGGCTCAACGGCTACGGCGCGGACTCGATGCTGAAGATCACCGAACAGGATGTGCAGGGCCTCGACTTCACCTGGATGACGCAGCTCCTCGCGTTCGATCACTGGACGCTGCTCACCGCGGGCAAGCTCAAGGACTGGAGCTTCGAGGACTGGTTCAACTCGCCGATCCCGAACTATTCGACCCTGAGCTGGTACGCGAAGATGCGCTTCGCCATGGCGCTCCGGCACGGCGACCTGTTGCAGGCCTCGCGCGAGGTGCGGCACCTGGCGGACCTCGAGCGCACCCAAGGGATCGTGATCGGCGAGATGGTGGCGATCGCCACGTACGGCGTGGATCAGCGGGCGCGCGAGCTGGCGGCGGCTGCGGGCAAGGATGTCACGGGCTGGCCGGTCATCGAACAGGACACGTTGCGGCTGCAGCGGCAGATGTCGTTCGGTTCGTTCTACTTCGCCTACCCTGGCGTGAAGCCCGAGACGGTGCGCAAGGTCGCGGGCTGCATGCCGGCTCCGTGCGAAGCGCTCAACGAGGCCGCGGGCGCGAACAAGGTCTTGGGCGCGTATGCAGAGACGAACAACCTCGACTTGATCGGCGAGCTCGCGAAGGCGAAGGGCTGTGAGCAGGCCGTGCTCGACCGCGCGCGGACGGCGAAAGAGCTGACCTCGGGAGAGGCGCTCGACGAGCTCCTCGACGATCTCGATCAGCAGATCCCGCAGCGCGTGACGCCGCATTGACCGACGTGGGTCGGAGCGCGCGTGTCGGTGGCGTGACATCTCGCGCGAGTCGGACGCCTGACGGAGGGCGGGCCGGGCGCGTCGCGGTACTCGGGCAGCCATGGCCAAGCTCTCGCCGCTGCTCTGCGCGTGTCTCTTCTCGTGTGCGGGGACCAGCGCGTTCGACGCGACCGAGGACGACGCGCGCACGCCCGCGCCCTCCGCGCTCACCGCCGCCGACTTCAAGGCGCCCCTCGACCGCGCGCTCATCCGCAAGAGCAACTTCTTCGTGGACGACGCCACCTTCGACGCGCGCTGGACCGCGGCGCACACCGACGCGCTCTCGTTCTTCCGCGCCTTCGCGCCCGCGTATCACCTCGATCTCGCGCAGGTGAAGGCCGCGCACGTGCCGGGCGGCGAGGACCTCTGCCTGGGCGACGCGCACCCGGAGAACTTCGGCTTTCAGGACCTCGGCTCAGGCGACACCATCTTCGCGCCCAACGACTTCGATGACTCTGGCTACTGCCCGGTGGCCTTCGATGCGCTGCGATTCTTCACCGCGCTGCGCCTGCAGACGGGCGATGTGGCCCTCGTGTCGGACGCCGTCGATCAGTACGTGGCCGTGCTGCAGGACGCGAAGGCGGAGACGACCGTGGATGGCGCGCTGTTCCCCGACTTCGCCAAGGTGCACAAGAAGCAGCTCGGCAAGGAGACGAGCGGCGACAAGTTCGACCTCGCGCTCGACCCCGAGCTGGGCGCGGCCACCGCTGCGCAGAAGGCCGATGTGGCGGCGCTGCTCAAGAGCGACGCGCGGTTCAAGCCGTGGACGCTGCTCGACGTGGCCGTGCGCAGCAAGCCGGATGGCGGCAGCGCCGACCTCGCGCGCCTGTGGCTCCTCGTCGACCATGGGCCGACTGGCGAGCGCACCATCGTCGAGCTCAAGCCGGAGGTGCCCGCGGGCGTCGAGCAGGGCCGGCACTCGAAGGTGCTCAGGACCAAGACGCGCCTCGCGACGCTGGAGCAGGCGTTCTGGGGCGACACGCTGGCGGACGATCAGTTCGATGTGCCCTTCGAGGGCGGGCGCTGGCTCGTGCGCGATCGGCTGTCGCGCAAGTCGATCTCACTCGCAGATCTGACGGCCGCGCAGGTGCGCTCGATGGTGTTCGCGGAGGCGAGCCAGCTCGCGCTCTTGCACGCGAAGGGCCTCTCCGCGGTGAAGCGACCGGGCACGGGCGATTGGCTCCTGCTGTCGTCGGCGACGCTGGCCACACGCTGGACGAATTCGTTTGCGAGCGGAAAGTAGTTCGCGGCGCGAACCAATCGGGTCTGTCCTCAGAACGTGGCCGAGAACCCCGCCGAGAGGCCCCAGAGCACGTTGCCCTGGAAGGTGAACACCTTCGCGCCCACGCGGCCCTGCAGCACCTCGAACAGCGGAATCAGGAACGCGCCCTCGAGGCT
>JAFEBC010000525.1 GCA_018266095.1 Deltaproteobacteria bacterium | reverse complement strand
GAATCTCCCAGGACCCGCCCGAGGATTCGAGGCCCGAATCGCGCCCGGCTGCCTCGTTCGCACGTCTTGCGAGCGAGCAGCGGCGCTCGTCGACCTAGCCGCGGATGAGCGCGGCGAGCAGCACGGCATCGAGCAGAGCGAACGGACGGCGGATGTTCTTCTTCATGACAGCCTCCTTTGGCGAGGGAGACTGTGCATGGGTCATGTGGCAAGGGGAGGACCGCTCCGCGACGCGTAGGCAACGAGTCTGTGACGGGGCCCCACACCAACCGGAGCCACAGCGGTTCCGGGGCGTGGGGAGGGATTGCGCCCGACTGAGCGCGCGGCAGCACCCCACGTTGAGCGAAGTTCCCAGCACCTCGCGGACGCGAGGTGCCGGCCGTGCCGCAGGCCTCCCGGAGGGCGCAACCCTCCCCACGCCACGGGACCGCGACCGTTCGCAATCCCTCCCCACGCCCCGAGCCCGCTCTGTGACCTTGTGAATGCAGTCCCGTGTCGCCCCACGCCCCGGACCTGCTCTTGGATCTGCAAGAGCGCGTCGCAACAATCCGCAATCTATTGCTACACAAACCAGTCTCCCGAAGCGCAGAAGGCGCGTCCCCCGTGACGAGGGTCGCGCCTTCCGAGTGCTGCAGGAGCTCGCCGCCGTCGGCGAACCGAACGGCTAGTCGCCCGTGTTGGTCGACTTGCCGAAGTCCTTCAGCGTCTTGTTCTTCACCGTCGCCTTGGTCGAGGCGTTCGCGGTGGTCTGGCTGCCGGTCAGCGCGCCCGTCGAGGTGCTGAAGAGCTGACGGATGTCCTGGCCGAAGACAGTCACGACGCCGATCGCCGCGATGGCGATGAGGGCGACGATGATGAGGTACTCGGTCATGCCCTGGCCGGACTGCTTGCGAAGCCAGGTGTTCATCTTGCGAAGCTGGGCGCGCATCGTCGTGCTCCTTCGGTGTGCAACCCGGGACTCTCCGAGTTGCCTGCGCACGATACCGGCTCGGCGCGAAAAGCCCCCTCGGTCGATCGTCCGAGGGATGCACATGATGCGTGGCCAACTGCGCGGCGTCAAGGTCAGGACACCTTCGCCCATGGGCGATGGGTGCAGGGACGGCAGTGCCAACCGAGCGGGCCGGGCGTGAGGAGGCCCATCGCGCACCCGCCCCTCAAGAAGAGCGGGCCCGGGGCGTGGGGGAGATGCGCGCCGACTTGAGCGCGCGGCACACCAAGGCGTGGAACAGAGCTCCAAGCACCTCGCGGAGGCGAGGTGCCGGTCGTGCCGCTGGCCTCCAGGAGGCGCGCGCTCCCCCACGCCCCGGGGCCGCGGGAGCTCCGAATGCAAGACGCAGAGAACCGACTCCCTCCCCCAGAGAAAAAGCGACGGTTGACACTGACGGCCCGGCACACCTAGATCCCGCCAATGGACAAGGATTCGCGCGGCAAAGCCGACCAGCACAACTCGCGCGGCATCGAGCTCGCGGACCGCGGCTGGCTCGACGAGGCCATCAAGGAGTTCAAGAAGGCCATTGACCTGGACCCCGAGTCTGCGCACGCGCACGACAACCTGGCCACCGTCCTGGCCGAGAAGAAGCAGTACCGCGAGGCGCTCTCCGAGTACCTGACCGCGCTCAAGCTGGAGCCCGACAGCGCCACCGCGCACTACAACCTCGCGTGTTTCCTGGCGACTCACGCGCAGGACTTCTCGGTCGAGGAGTACAAGGAGGCCATCGAGCTGGACCCGGAGTACCCCGACGCGCACCTGAACCTGGGCATGACCTTCGCCGACCAGGACAAGCGCGAGGAGGCCAAGACCGAGTTCAAGATCGCCATCGACCTGGACCCGGACGACCCGCTGGCCCGCCACGAGCTGGCCGCCCTGCTCATGGACGAGGGCGACTACCGCGCCGCCATCGCCCAGCTCGCCGAGGTCACCCGCCTCGAGCCCGAGAACAACGAGGCCTGGCTCGACCAGGGCATCTGCTACGCGCAGAAGGGCTTTTATGCCGAAGCCGAGAAGTGCTACCTCAAAGCTCGGGAGTTGAATCCCGACGACGTGCTCCTCAACTACAACGTCGCCGCTTTGTACGCCTTGTGGGACCGGCACGCCGAGTCCTTGAAGTCGCTGAAGCGGGCGCTCGACAAGGATCCGGCGCGCGTACGCGGGTGGATCGCGGCCGACCCGATGTTCGACGGGCTCAAAGGTGAGCCTGAATTCGAGCAGTTGCTGGCGGTGCAGTAGCTCGTCCTCCGACTTTGTGCGGAAGTAGTACAATGGGGGCCCATTTCTTTCAGATTTGAATGAATCTTTCAGAAATGAACGGCGACCCGGCTTGATTTCTGGCCAGCCAAAAGCCCGATCAGCCGAAAATCGGCCCTTTGGAGCAGGACCGAGGTCTGGCACGCGACCTGCTTAGTAGTTCTAGCGAAGCGCGGGACCCGGATTCGAACGTTGGTCCCCCCCCGCCACTTCGACGGGTACCCGCGTTTCATTTTTTTGGCCCCCGGTTGCAATCCCGCAACCGGGGGTCGTTTTTTTCCCGGCCTCGAAGTCACCGGCCCGGGCCTCCCCCATCGCAGCTACTGGATCGTCAGCGTGTAGCCGCTCGTCGCGCTCGCGTCCTTGCCCTTGGGGCTCGACACCGAGACCACGTAGTCGCCGGCCTTGAGTGGGACCGAGAGGATCTGCTCCTCGCCCTCGCCGTGGGCCGCGTCGGCGGTGCCGATGGTGGTCAGCTTGACCTTCGCGTCGCCCTTGGCCTCCGAGAGCGTCAGCATGGTGTCCACGCCGCGCACGGCGCTCAAGCGGAAGCTCAGGGGGCGCGCCTCGTCGAGGTGGAAGCGGAAGAGGTCCTGGTCCTTCTTGGGCCAGAGCGTGCCCGTGAGCGCGGTGGGCGTGCCCTTGGCCTGGAGCGCGAACGTCTGCGCGTGGTCGGCGTCGTCGTTGGGCTCCTTGTCGTGCGTGCCGTCGTCGGGGGCCAGGGCGATGGTCAGCTTGTAGAGGTTGTCGCGGTCCTCGCCGTCGCGCATCCACTTGCCGTCGAGGTTGCGCTGGGCGCTCTCGACCTTGATGAGCGTGTCGCCGGCGGGGATGCCGACGGAGGGGATGAGCTCGCCTTCGCGCACGCCGCCTTCGTTGGCGCGCGCGAGCTGCGTGGGCTTGTCGCCGGGCTTGGCGGGCGGGGCCCAGACGGAGAGCTCGGTGTCGGCGCGCTCGAGGGCCGAGAGCTCGACGCGCAGGAGCTGGGGCTTGTCGGACTTGACCACGTACCAGTCGGCGTCGCCGCCTGGGGCGAGCCATCCCTCGCGCGTGGCGGTGATGGGCGTGGCGCGCGCGGGGTCGTCGTTGGGCTCGATCTCGAGGTCGGGCGGGCCATTCTCGAGGGTGACGGAGAGCGCGTAGGGGGTCTTCGGATCGGCGCCGCGGCGCGGCTTCTCGCCCTTGGCGACGGCGATCCAGCCGGACTTCACCACGAGGTAGTAGCCGGCGGCGGTGGGGAGCGCCGCGGGTGCTGCTTGCGCGGCGACGGCTGGGGCCGGTGAAGCTGACGGGGCCGCTGCCGCGGCGGCAGGAGCCGGTGCAGAGGAAGTGGCAGCAGGGGCTGCGGGCGCGTCGGGCGTCGACGTCGCGGCGGCGAGAGGGGCGGCCGGCGCTGGAGTGGACGTGGCCGCGTCAGGGGCGGGCGCGGCCGGGGGGCCCGCGGGAGCAGCGGCTGGTGTGGCCGAGGCCGTGCTGGTCGGCGCGTCCGGGGCCGGCTGCGCAGGGGCGGCGGAGGGCGGAGGCGAGGCCGGCGTGGGCGTTGGAGTTGGCGTTTGCGTTGGCGTGGGCGTTTGCGTTGGCGTGGGCGTTTGCGTTGGCGTAG
>JAFEBC010000524.1 GCA_018266095.1 Deltaproteobacteria bacterium | reverse complement strand
CCAGGGGCACACGCTGCTGCTCGATCTGGCCGTGGGCGGTGTGCTCCTCCTCTACGCGTACCTGCGCGTGCGCCTCGGCTGGCCGGTGCCGGGCCTCGCGCCCATCGATCTCGCGGTCACGCTGGGCGGCGCCCTGCTGCTCGTCTTCCTCGAGCGCGGCGTGCGTCGCGCCAGGCCCGCGTTCGTGCCCTCCTTCCTGCGCTACGCCTGCGCGCTGCCGCTCTTCGCGCTCTGGACAGCGCCGCTGGACCAGCGCGCCACGGTGGCCCTCGGCTGCGCGCTCGTGTTCGGCCTCATCGCCTGGCTGCACCGGCAGGACCGCGCGTCGCTGCTCGCGGCCGTGGCGGCCATCGCCTTCGTCAACGTGTCGCTCCTCACCACCTGGGTGCAGCGCGGCGTGTCCGACGAGCAGCTCTACACGATCCCCCTCGGCTTCTCCCTGCTGGTGGCGGCGCACATCTCGCGCGGGGAGCTCCAGCGCCAGCAGCTCCAGTGGCTGCGCGGCCTGGGCTGCATCGTGCTCTACGCGGGCAGCGCCCTGCAGATCGCGCGCTCCGACGGCCTGATGTTCCCGCTCGTGCTGGGCCTCTTGTCGCTGCTCACGGTGGCTGCCGGGGCGCTCCTGTGCGTGCGCGTGTTCCTCTACTTCGGCCTCGCCACGCTGGTGCTCGACGTGCTCGCGAACCTCTTGCGCTACAGCGCCCGCAGCCGTCCCGTGCTCGCCGCGGTGGCCACCGGCACCGGCCTGCTCGTGATCGTGGTGATGACCGTGCTCAGCGTGAAGCGCGCGCAGGCCGTGGCCCTCTACCGCCGCCTGGTGTCGACGATGGAGGCTTGGGAATGAGCGTCGTGTCGCGGCTGGAGGCCTTCCTCGAGAGCATCCTGGGCGCGGCGGAGGATCCCGCTGAGCGCATCCAGCACCTCGTGTCCGACCTGCGCCGCCGCCAGGCCGAGGGCAAGCGCGCGCTGGGGATGTCGATCGCGCTGGAGAAGCGGCTGCTCGCCGACCTGTGCGCCGCCGAGGACGCGCGCATCGCCTGGGAGAAGGTCTCGAAGGAGGCGCTGGAGCAGCGCGACGAGGCCAAGGCCCAGGACGCGGCGGCGCGTCTGCTCGCGATGCAAGACAGCGAGAAGGCGGCGCGGCAGCGCTGGGAGGAGCAGCGCGACGTGGCCGCGAAGGTGAAGGCGGCGGTGCAGGAGGCCGCGCGGCGCACGGGCGAGGTGGCGCACGCGAAGACGGTGCTGCTCGCGCGCGCGCGCTCGGCGGAGGCGATGAAGTCGATCGCGGACGCCCTTCAAGTCTTGGAGTCGCCGGAGGTGAAGCGGACGGTGACCGAGGCGCAGTTGCACGCGGAGAGGCGAGAGGCGGAGGCGAAGGCAGCGCAGCAGGGACAACCGACAGCCGGCTAGGACAATCCACTGAGTGTAATCGCGCAACGCCAACGCCAACGCCAACGCCAACGCCAACGCCAACGCCAACGCCAACGCCAACGCCAACGCCAACGCCAACGCCAACGCCAACGCCGACGCCGACGCCAACGCCAACGCCTACGCCTACGCGCCCGGCAGCAGCTCCACCGTCGACCGATCCAGCCGCTGTCCGCCGCGCCCGAGCGCGCGCTCCACCTGCCCGCTCTCCGGCCTCTCCGCGAGCAACGCCACCGGCCCGGCCTTCCCCGCGAGCAGGAACTTCAGCTCTCGCCCGTTCTGCAGCTCGAGCAGCGTAGCGTCGTCCACCGCGCCCGCCGCCAGCACCAGGAAGTCGCCCGAGGGCGTCAACACCACATCACCCGCGCGCAGGCTCGTGAAGGTCCGCTCCTCGACCGGCGGCAGCTTCTGCGGCAGGCGCGAGAGCCGCGTCAACGACACGGCCGCGATCGCCAGCGCCAACAGCGCGAAGACGGGCACGAGGACCATGCGGGAAGCCTATCACCTCGACGCGCGGGTGTAGACGAACTTGAACTCGACGAGCTTCTCGCCGCGCCGGAACTCGCCCACGATGTGCAGCGTGTTCTCGTCCACGCGCGTGTAGCCGATGCGCTCGCCCGCGATGGGCCCCACGCCCTCGAACAGCGCGCTCTGCGCACCCGCCTTCAAGAGCTTCCAGGTGAGGATCTCGCCCGCCCGCTTGGCCTGAAGCCCCGCGCCGAAGTGCGCGAAGCGCAGCACCGGCTTCCCGTCCTCGGTCTCGATCGACGAGAGCTCCAGCTCCCTGACCTTGCCGCCCTCGAGCTCGCGCGCGTGTCCGGCCAGCATGCCGTCCTGCGGCGGCGACCAGGTCTCCTCGATGAACGCGCCCTCGCGCTCCCCCGTCCAGCGGCCCGCGAGCCAGCCGAGATCGGCGGCGGTGACCTTGGAGACATCGAGCTCCGCCGCGGCCTTCGGCGCATCGGCCGCGCGCGCGTGCAGCGCCAGGAGTCCACAGACCGCGATCGCGAGGGCGACGAAGAAGGTGCGCATGCGCCGATCCAACCACGGCCAGACGATCGCGTACAGCGCGAGGTGGCGCGCAGTTCGCGAGCGCTGCGTCCGGCGCGCCTCCAACCACGTGCCCTAGCGACGCGCGGGCACGCGCGGCAGCCGGTCCATCGCGTCCAGCAGCACGTCGAGGCCCCAGTCGAACGCGGCGTCGCGGCTCCCGGGCTCCAGCATCGCGGGCCAGAACGAGAGGGTGATGGGAAACCGCCGCGCCTGCTCGTCCTGCGGCACGGGCACGACCGCCGAGCGCAGCGGCACGTTCTCCTCCAGGCCCACGCCGTTCAAGAAGTAGCCCAGGCTGCGGAAGACCTTGAGGGCCCCGCGCACCTCCAGCCCGCCGTCGCGGAGGCAGCGGGTGATGGCCTCGAGCACCTCCAGCGCCGGCGCCGTGTTCCAGCGGTGCAGCACCAGGAGCGGCCAGAGGTGCGGGTGCCTGCGCGCGATGCCGCGGTACTCGACGGCCAGGAGCCGCAGCCGCGCCTTCCAGTGCAGCTCGATGGGCGGCAGCGTGATCCCCTGCGCCACCTCGTCGAGCATCGCGTCCACCAGCGCGTCGTGGCTCGCGAAGTGGTGGTACAGGCTCATCGGGTTCACCTTCAGCGCGCCCCCCAGCTTGCGCATGGAGAACTGGCCCAGGCCCTCGGATTCGATGAGCTGCAGCGCCTTGCGCACGATGCGCGCGCGGGTGAGCGGCGTGCGTCCCCGGGCCTGCGCGCCGGGCCGCCGCGCGGGCGGCCGCCGGGGTGTGACCCGCTTGGAGATCCGCGATTTCATGGGCGAACCATACACCGTATGGACCTCCGCTCCAAACCGTCCCATACGGTGTATGTCATTCAACTATACAACGTATGTACGAAACTGTAACGTCTGCCGCCGCGGGCTGTCCACCCCACACACCCCTTCACGGAGGAAGACCCATGAAGCTCGAAGACCTGTTCGGACTCCTGGTCCCCGCGTCGTTCTTCGCTCTGCTCGGCCTGGAGGCGCTCTT
>JAFEBC010000523.1 GCA_018266095.1 Deltaproteobacteria bacterium | reverse complement strand
GTCTCTCTGCGGGTTTGCGCCGGTTGGGGGCCTCGGTCGTCTCACCCTGAGACGTTCTCGTCTCAGTTTGGGGGGCGCCCCCCTGCGCAGCCGCCGACGCACAGCGAATTCCCTTGGAATTTCCGGATCGAGGGCCACGCCAGCCGGGCATGTCGCGTGCAATCCATGTAAGAGTGAACTTTCGTCGCACCTCCAACTATCTGGCCGCCCTGCTCTTGTGGGCGGCTGGCGCGCGCGCGGACCAGACCGTGTGCGTCGACCTCGGGCAGGCTAGGCCCTACAACGTCTTCACCCTCGGCGACATCCGCGGCGCCAACAGCGACACCGAGGGCGCGATGGCCGCGGGCGGCAACGTCACGCTGCAGAGCTACTCCATCGGCGCCAAGCTCGCACAGCAGCAGCAGGCGCTGACCGTGCGCGGTGACTTCAATTATCTGTATGGCGGCATCGGCGGCTTCGCCAGCGTGCTCGGCAACTTCAACGCGCAGTCCTACGGCTTCTCCAACGGCGGCAGCCTGCGTCCGCCGAGCGCGCCCTCCCCTGTCGACTTCGCGGCGGCCTTCAACGATCTGCGCAAGCTCTCGGACGATCTGGGTGCCCTGCCCGACAACGGCGAGACCATCAACTATTGGAACAACTACACGCTGCGCGGCACCGACCCCGACCGCAACGTGTTCACCATCGACGCCAACATGATCTGGGGCCTCACCGTCGACGTGCCCTCGACGTCGGTGGCGATCGTCAACATGCGCGGGAGCTGGCGCGGCCTCTACAACTTCGGCGTGTGGTTCTCGCGCAAGGCGCCGCTGCTCTACAACTTCCCCGACGCGCAGGACATCCTGGTCACGGCGATCGATCCGTACGGCACCGTGCTGGCCCCGCGGGCGCGGCTGCAGTTCTACAACGGCGCGCTCGACGGTCAGGTCATCGCGGCGCAGTGGGTGCACGGGCAGTACGACACCATCGGCCAGGTGAACCTGAATCCGTTCACCTGCGTGCCGATGTCGCGGCCGAACCCGTGCAAGCTGACCAACGCGGCGCCAGACCCAGCGTGTACGGGCGTGGTCTACGTGCCGGGCAAGAACGATCAGGGCGTGCTCATGTACGAGGACCTCTGGCCGCGCAACGGCGACCTCGACTTCAACGACGAGGTCGTGACGTACAACGACCAGCTCCTCGTGGACGCGACCGGCAAGACCACGGCGCTGCGCGCGACCTTCAACGTGATGGCGATCGGCGCGTACATCCACAACGGGCTCTACCTGCACCTGCCGGTGCCCGCGGGCGCGGTGTCGTCGGTCGTGCGCACCACCAGCGCGGGCCAGAGCGAGGTGCTGCAGCCCCTGGCGGGCGAGGCGGAGCTGGTGCTGCAGATCGCCGGGGACACGCGCGACCTCTTCGCGCGGCAGGACGAGTACATCAACACAGACGTGCGCTTCGAGACGCAGCAGGCGCCGGCCGTGAGCCTGCTCATCACCTTCGCGCAGCCGGTCAACCTCTCCTCAGGCGACGCGCCGTGGGACGTGTTCCTGGCGCACACCGAGGACTACGCGTTCCAGATCCACCTGCCCAAGTACGGCGGCACGCCGTCGGCGAACGCGCAGCTCTTCGGCACCTACGACGACCGCTCGACGGCACAGGCGCACTACGTGAACGAGCACGGGTTGCCCTTCGCGCTCAAGCTGCCGCACCTCATCGCGTGGCCGCAGGAGAAGGTGGAGATCGACGAGCTGTACCCGTCGATCGTGAACTGGGCGGCGTCGGGCGGCGCGAACGCGGCCGACTGGTATCTGGCCACGCCGCAAGGGCGCGTGTTCACCCACGGCGCGAACGGCACGCTGCCGCCGCTCCCCATCCTCTACTGGTAGCCGCGCAGGTCAGCCGCGGGAGGCCGCGCCGAGGGCTTCGGCCACCGCCTGGGGCTCGTCGAATTGGAGCGCGAGCGCGCGGCTGCGCCTCCGGATCCACAAGAGGCCGCGCACCTCGATCGGCGCGTGCAAGTGGAGCGCGAGGTTCGTGTCGCCGACGGTGCGCAGCGCGAGCTCGCCGGGCTCGGTCTTGCGCATGCAGACGGACGCGATCTGGTCGACCGGAACGTCGGCGCTCCAGCGCAGGCCGAGACGCACACGCAGGACGCCGTCGCTGAGCGTGGTGCGCCGCAGGGCCAGGGCGCGCGCGTCGCCCAGGAGCCAGACGATCGCGTAGATGTGCAGCGCCAGGGCGATGAGCTGCGCGAGAGGCCCGGCGCGCGCGAGGAGGAAGTGCACCGCGAGGCCCTCGCCGGCGCTGGCGACGATGAGCGCGAAGGCGATCGCGGACCAGCCGGAGCGCAGGTGGCTCGAGAAGCCCGCGGGCGGCGTGCGGCCCCACGACAACAGGCCGTACCAGGCGATGGACAGCTCGGCGCCCACCGCGTGCGCGAGCGCGTGATCGCCGAAGAAGGCGACAGCGGAGGCCTGCAACGCCTCGGCGGCGTCCGCGCTCTCACGCATGGACAGGGCGCGGCGCGCGGCGAGGATCGCGGAGCCGAACAAGAGCAGCTCGAGCGGCGCGGCCCACAGCCTCAGCTCGACGCGCAAGAGGAGGCTCGCGAGCGCCGCGCCCACCACAACAAGCCGCAGGGCCGCGCGCCGCGATCCCGTGAGCGACCACACGAACGCGGGCACGACGAGGCAGAGATCGGCGATCACGGCGGCCGACAGCGGGAGGGGATGCGAGAGGAAGCGGGGCGAGGCGACCACGGCCAGCTCGGCCGAGAGCACCGCGGCCGCGCCCAGCGCCCACCAGAACGGACTGCGAGCCATCGCGCGCGTCGTCGTTCCCATGACGGGAGTCTACGCGCCCCTGGAGGAGCCGGTGCAGCGGCATGGCGTCGCGGGTAAACTCGCGCGCATGGAACTCCACTGCGGACGCTGCTCGGGGAATTCGTCGCGCGCGCTGTTCGGGCTCGAGGAGATCGGCGCGCCCTTCGACGCGGTGCTGGTCGACGCTTTCGCGGGGAAGAACCGCGAACCCGGGTACCTGGCCATCGACCCGATGGGCAAGGTGAGCGTTGGGGTTGGGGTTGGCGTTGGGGTTGGCGTTGAGCGTTGGCGTTGGGCG
>JAFEBC010000522.1 GCA_018266095.1 Deltaproteobacteria bacterium | reverse complement strand
TGGGCCTCCCCAAGGAGGCAGTCGAGGCCACCAAGCAGTACATCGGCTCGCAGGTCCCCCTGAAGCGCTTCGGCACCCCCGACGAGATCGCCCGCGCCGCGCTCTTCCTCGCCCACGACGCCACCTTCACCACCGGCACCGAGCTCGACATCGACGGCGGCCTGGGCGTGCTGTAGCGCCTCGCCCGGCCCATCCGCGGGCGCGCTAGACTGTCGCCATGGCGCGCCCGCGCGAGTTCGACGAAGCAGAGGTCATCGACGCCGCCGAGCGCGTCTTCTGGCAGCGCGGCTACGACGACACCTCGGTGAACGACCTGCTCGACGCCGCGGGCATCGGCCGCGCCAGCCTCTACTCGACCTTCGGCGGCAAGGACCAGCTCCTCCTGCGCGTGCTCGCGCGCCACCGCCAGCGCCTGGACGGCATGCTCAAGCACCTGCTCGAGCCGCCCTCGGGACTCACGGGAATTCTCGCGTTCTTCCACATGGCCGTCGACATGGCCACGCAGAGCGAGGGCAAGGGCTGCCTCATCGCGCAGACCGCGGGCAGCGCCGCCGCGCACGGACGTCCCGTCGCGCAGGAGCTCGCGAGCATCCTCGAAGGCCGCCGCAAGGCCCTGCGGCACGCGCTCGCCGTGGCCCGCCAGAAGGGCGAGCTGCGCGACGGCGACCTCGACGATCTCGTGTCCTTCCTCCTGACGCTGGCGACCGGCATCTCAGGCGCAGCGCGCGCGGGCGTGGGGCGCAAGGAGCTCATGCACGCCATCGACGTCGGCGTTGCCGGGCTCGCGACTACCCACAAAAGCGGAACCTAGCCCCCGGCCTTGCTGGATGTGGGATGCATGACAATATCTACTTCGCCGACCTTCGCGGAGCTATCGCCGAACAGGCTTGTTTGTGTCGGACGGAGAAACGGCCTGAAGCGCACTGCGAGGCGTCGCCTTGGGAAGGCAGCCTTGAGAGCAGTCTTTGTTGCGTTGAAGGTGACCGAGCGACGGTCGGTTCGCACATAGACAACACAGTCTTGGTGCACCAGCTCTGCGGACCTAGAACGTTGGCCATTGTTCCCCCCTGCTCGTGGTCGTCGCGTGCCGTTCTCGTCGATGCCCGATGCTAGCAGAGGCGTCCGACGAAATCCGACCTGCCAAACAGCGAGTTGCCTCAAGTGGCCGTTCTGTCGCCGGTCTCCTCGGCTAGTTGCAGGTCGTGTTCCCGTCGTACAGCGTCTGCACCGCGGCGCACGCCGTCGAGTCGAACGAGCCCGTCATCGTCTCGCTGCCCAGCGTGAGCGAGAACGTCCCCTTGTACGCCGAGCCGTTGATGGCCGTGAGCGTGACCTTGCCGCCAGACGCCTTGCCCGAGTGCGCCACATCCTGCGTGCAGGTCGCGTCCTCGCTGGTGAAGTCGGCCTCGACGTAGTTTCCCGGCGCCGACGTCACCGTCACTGCGTAGTCGCCGAGGTCGGTGGCCGCGTGCGACGTGGTCGTGTTGTCGGCCTTGTAGAGGTAGAGCGCGATGACCTTCTGGCTCTTGCCCGACTTGCCAGCGCCGAGCTCCGCGCAGAGGTTCGCGTCGGTGGTGAGGATCACCGCGCTGACCGTGCCCTTCGAATCCGCCACCTGCGCAGACACCGCGTTGACCACCGGAAAGCTCACGCCGTCGAAGGTGCCGCTGGCGCTCGCGTTGTTGGCGGGCGTCTCATCGCTGCCGCCGCAAGCAGCGGAGAGCGAAGCGAGGATCAAGACGAGCAGGGCGCGGGTCATGGAGGCTCCAGAGCAGGAGAGAGCCCGACCCATCCCACGCGCACACGCACGAGGACATCTGCCAGTCGACGGAGGGAAAACCACCTGTCGATCAGCGGACGGTCAGCGTCGTCGACGCCTGGAACGCGCCGAACGTCGCCTTGATGGTCACGATCCCCACCGCGAACACATCCGCGCGCCCCCAGCTCCCCGGCGAGTTGCTCACCGTGCACACGTCCGGATCCGACGAGCCCCACACCACCGTCGCCGTCACGTCCTGCAGGCTGCCGTCGTCGTAGGTCGCGCTCGCGTAGTAGTTGAGCGAGGTCACCGGCCCACCGCCGCTCGGGCCGCCACCCCCAGGCCCGCCGCCACCGCCGCCGCTCGGGAGCTGCACCGTGTGGCCCAAGGGCGCGATGGTCAGCCCAGTGGGCTTGGCCGTCGTCACCGTCACCGTGTTCGACCCGGTCACGCCCGCCACCGTCGCCGAGATGTGCGCGACGCCCGGCGACACGCCCGTGACCACGCCCTTGATGAGCCCCTGATTGCCCACCGCCGCCGCCGCGTTGTTGTCCGACGACCACTCGGCGCCATACGTCAGATCCGCCGTCTGGCCATTCGCGTACGTCGCCTTCGCCACCAGGCCGCGCGTGATGCCCACCGGCATGACCACGTTCGCGTCCAGCACCTCGATCTTGGTCGGCACCGCCTGCGTCACGTGCATCTGCCGCGTGCCCGTCACGCCTTGCACCTGCGCGGCCGCCGTGAAGTCGCCCGGCGAGGTCGCCACCAGATAACCGAACGGGAACGCCTGGAAGTGCGCGATGTTGGTGTCCGAGGTGTTCCACGCGCAGATGGGCGTCTCGTCGATGGCCCGCTGCAGGCCCTGGTACGTCACCATGCAGCGCGCCTGCTCCGAATCGCCCGCCGCCAGCGAGTCGCGCTGCACCACGATCTGCACCTGCTGCACCGTGGCCGCCACGATCTGGAACCGCGAGGTGGCCGACTTCCCGCCCAGCGTGCCGGTGATGGTCGCGTTGCCCGCCGACACGCCCGTGACCACGCCCGCGGTCGCGCCCGTCGCGATCACATTCGCCACCCCCGGGTTGTCGCTCGTGAAGGTGGCCTGCGCCGTCTCGTCCTGCTCGCTCCCGTCCGAGTAGCGCGCGAAGAGGCGCAGCGGGATGTACTGGTACACCGGCAACAATTGTTGCGGCGGCTGCATGCGCAGGGACAGCAGCGTCGCGCCCGTCACGTTCACCGACGTCGGCGCCGAGGTCACGCCGTCGAGCGCCGCCGTCACGCCCGTCACGCCCACCGCCACGCCCGCCACCGTCCCGCGCGCGCCCGCCGTGTTGGACACGCTCGCCACCGTCGCGTCCGCGCTCGTCCACGTCGCCGTCTCGGTGATGTCGTGCAGCGAGTTGTCGGTGTAGATGCCCGTCGCCGCCAGCCGCACCTCATCGCCCACGGGGAGCAAGAGCGAGAGCGGCAGGAGCAGGATCTGCGTCAGCGTCGCGTCGGTCACCTTCACCTGCGCCGACGCCGACTTGCCTGAGAGCGCCGCCGTCACCGTGGCCGCGCCAGGGGAGAGGCCGGTGGTGTTCCCGAGCGCGTCCACCGTCGCCAGCGTCGGATCCGACACCGACCACGTCGCATCGGCCGACACATCGCGCGAGCTCAGGTCGCTGAACGAGCCCACCGCGCGCAGCCGCTGCGCCGTCCCCGCGGGCAGGGTCACGTTCGCGGGCAGGATGGCCAGCTTGGTCAGCGTCGCGTCGGTCACCACGATCACCGCCACGCCCGTCACGGCGCCAATCTTCGCCGACACCGTCGCGCGCCCCTTGGCCACCGCCTGCACGAGACCCGCGGCCGTCACCGTGGCGAAGCCCGTCTGATCGCTCGCCCAGGCCGCCGCCGACGTCGCGTCCGACGAGCTGC
>JAFEBC010000521.1 GCA_018266095.1 Deltaproteobacteria bacterium | reverse complement strand
GGTCGAGAAGGTCAGGTGCGCGGTCGGATCCGGCACGTCGTGCTCCGGGCCTAGCGCCGCGGCGGCCAGCGCGCCCTCGGGCTGGTGCACCCGCTCGCGCGCATGAAAGCCCTTCGCGTCCTGCTGCGTGAGGCGCGTCTGCAGGACGCCATCGTTGCGCCGCGCCACGGACACCTGGAAGCGTCCCTCTGGCGCGAGCTGTGCGTCGCCATCTTTGTCGAAGCCCGTGCGCGTCGCGCGCGTGAACGACACCTCGGCCAGGTGCGTGTTGCGCGCCAAGGTCCCCGTGAGCGTCAGCTCCAGCGCCTTCTCGTCCGACGGCTCCACCGCGCCCAGGGTCAGCGCGTGCTCGAGATCGTCGATGGCCGCGCCCGCGCCCGAGAGCTCCTGCTGCACCTCCTGCTCGATGCGCCGCGCCGCCTGTCCGCGCCGCCGCTCGGCGGAGTCGAGGATGGTGCGCCGCGCGTCCACATCGGCCCGCCACAAGAGCGAGCCGAGCGCGACCGCCGCGCCCACGAGCAGCGCCACGAACGCATGGATGAGCGACAGCTTGGGAGCCTGGTCGGGACGCATGTCTAGCCTCCGCTCGCGAACTCCGGGTACAGCGTCATGCCGCCGTCGACGTACAAGCTAGTCCCAGTCACGTAGTCGGAGTCATCCGACGCGAGCCAGACCGCGGCGCGCGCGATGTCGTCGGGCTCGCCGATGCGCTTGTACGGCACGAGGCGCATCAGCGATTCGTACGCCTCCGGCGTGCCCCAGGCCGCGGTGTTGATGGGCGTGCGGATCGCGCCCGGCGAGATCGAGTTCACGCGAATGCGCGCCGGCGCCACCTCCTGCGCGAGGCTCTTCATCAGCATCATCACGCCGCCCTTGGAGGCCGCGTAGTTCACGTGCCCGGCCCAGGGGATGACCTCGTGCACCGAGCTCATGTGGATGATCTTGCCCGCCGCGCGCGACACGCTCTGCACCACGCCGCGCCGCTTGAACTCGCGGATGGCCTCGCGCGCGCAGAGAAACTGGCCGGTGAGGTTCACGCCGATGACCGTGTTCCACTGCTCGAGCGTGAGGTCCTCGAACTTCGCGTCGCGCTGCAGGCCCGCGTTGTTGACGAGGATGTCGACGGTGCCGAAGCGCGCGCACGTCTCTTGGAAGAGCCGCTGCACGTCCTCCTCGCGCGAGACGTCGGCGCGGATGGCGATGGCCCTGCCGCCCTCGGCGGTGATCTCCTCGAGCGTTTCGCGCGTGCGATCTTCTCCGTCGCGCCAGTTCACCACCACCTCGGCCCCTGCGCGCGCCAGCGCCACTGCGACGCCGCGGCCGATGCCGGAGTTGGCGCCGGTCACGATCGCCTTCTGGCCCGTGAGCGGCTTGTAGGTGGACTGCATCATCGAGCGGGGCTGCGTCTGCAGGTGCGTCATGGTCTTGGCTCCTGTGTGGGTGGGTTGCGTGCGGTTCAAGGCGAGACGAGCTCGGCGGCGTGGCCGTCGGGATCGCGGACGAGCGCGTCGTGGCCCGCGTCGAGCGCGGGCGCGGGTGCGGTGACGACTCCGGACGAGAGGAACGTCGCGTGCTTCGCGCGCAGCACCTGCTCTGCGTGCGCGGGATCGTTCGTCACGAGGCGCGTGTGCCAGTGCACCAGATCGTTCGCGTGCGCGTCGGCCGGATACGGTCGGCCATCGCGCGGCGCCAGGTACTCGAGCAGCTCCACGCCAGGCCCCGACGCCGCGTGCAGCGTGGTGATGCGCAGCCGCGCGCCGAACACGTTGTTCAGGTGCTCCTGCTCGACGCCCGAGTTCTCGCTCGTGCCCACCACCCGCAGTCCCAGCGTGTCGCGCCAGAACGCGAGCGACGCCTCCGTGTCCGACGAGACGATCGCGGTGTGGTCGATGCCCAGGAACAGCTCGCCGCGCGCGTCCTGCCAGCGCGCATCGCCCTTCCCCTTCGGGAACCAGATCGCCTCCAGCACGTGGTGATCGGGATCCTTGAAGTAGAAGGCGCGGATGCCGCCCGCGTTCGGGTTCGACAGCGGCAACGTCTGCGGGCCCGTGCTCGCGTGCTCCACCTTGGCCGCGCGCAGCTCGGCGTAGACGCGATCGAGATCGCTGACCACGATGGCGAGGTGCTGGAACCAGCGATCGTTGCTGCGCGAGTCCTCGGGGATGGCTCGCCCGCGCGGCGCGAGGAACTCTCGCGGCTCGATGCACTCGCTGCCCAAGGTCATGCGCGCCGTGCGCGTGCGCGCGCCGAAGACGCCGGTGAGATGCTCGAGCGCCTCGCCGCTCTCCTCGACGACAGCGCCGCGCTTGAAGTGCAGCACGCGCTCGTAGAAGTCGAGCGACCGGTCGAGGTCGGACACCGTGAACGAGATGCAGCCCACCGCGCTCACCAGCGGCGCCTCGGCGGCGTGCGCGCTCTGGCAGCCGCTCGCGAGGTTCATGCAGCAGGACGACAAGGCGATGGCGATCGCCCACGAGATGCGCTTCATGGCTGGCTCCGGGTGGCTTAAGAGAGGCGCGCCTTCAAGTGCTCTGCGACGCGCAGCGCGTTGGCGATGATGGTGAGCGCGGGGTTCACGGCCGAGCTCGAGGGGAAGAAGCTCGCGTCGACCACGTACAGGTTGTCCAGCTCGTGCGCCTTGCAGTTGGTGTCGAGCACCGAGGTCTTCGGATCAGTCCCGAAGCGGAGCGTCCCGCACTGGTGCGCGGTGGCCTGCACGCCGATGCGCTCGCTCACGTTGAAGCCGAGCGGCAGCGCCTTCTTCACGATCTGCTGCAGCTTCTGCTTGAGCCGCGCGTGCGCCTCGAGGTTGTTGGGCGTGTACGAGAGCCGGATCTGCCCGTTGGCCTCCACGGTGACGCGGTTGTCGGCGCGCGGCAGGTCCTCGGAGGTGAGCCAGAAGTCGAACACGTGCTTGGCCACCGCGTCGGCCACGAACAGCGGCGTCAGCGGAGGCGCGCCCTGCTGCACGATCACGCCGTCCGACTTGCCCAGCATCTGGATGTGCCCGAGCGGCTTGTCCCCGCCCTCGCCGTCGCCGAAGTAGAACTCGGAGAGGCCCATCGTCTTCTGGAAGAGCGTCGGGTTCTTGCGCGTGGTGACCGCCGCGAAGGCCGTGTTCAGGTGACACATGTAGTTGCGGCCCACCTGGTCGCTGCC
>JAFEBC010000520.1 GCA_018266095.1 Deltaproteobacteria bacterium | reverse complement strand
GCGCGGGTGGCGTGGGTCGCGGGGGTGTTCCCTCCGCGGTCCCGGGGCGTGGGGAGGGTTGCGAGCGGCCGCGGTCCCGGGGCGTGGGGAGGGTTGCGAGCGGCCGCGGTCCCGAGGCGTGGGGAGGGTTGCGCCCTCCGGGAGGCTTGCGGCACGACCGGCACCTCGCGTCCGCGAGGTGCTGGGAGCTCCGACTGGGAGCCTTGAGGTGCCGCGCCTCAGTCGGGCGCAATCCCTCCCCACGCCTCGGGACCGCTCTTGGGACACGTGGACGGGGTCCCGGTGCGCCGCGTGCGACCCTAGCTGTTCCTGCCCCCCCAACGACAACGGCTCCCCCACTCGTGAGCGGAGTCAAGCCTTGCTGTTTGCAGGTCCCCCTCAGGGCCTGGCGGGCGGTCGCTCGTTCTGGTTGTCGACCACGTGGCCCACGTCCCGCGCCGGCCACTTGGCGCCGCCCTGCAGTTGGAACCTGTCCCCAGCGGGCCGGCGGTTGGGGGTAGACCCCCAGCGTAGTTGCGCAGGAGGCGCTTTAGCCGGCGGACAGCCTTCGCACCGTCAGGACGCGTTCCGCCCGCGACGCCGTCCGCAGCCGACGAGCACTGTCCGAGCGCTGGGGGTCTACCCCCAAGCGGCGGCCCGCGCCGAACACCCGCGTCCACCAAACGCAGAAGCGCGGCGCCCCCACGAAGAGAGAGCGCCGCGCCAAGCCTGAAGGGGGCAAGACAACTAGAACGAGCGATAGAAGCTCGACCAGCCCGTCATCCCCGATTGGATGGCGCCGTTGTTGGTCGAGAAGCGCCACCAGTACGTGGTGAACCACTGCGACGCCGGGACCTGCACGCTCTGGTACGGCACGGGGAAGCTGAGCGTGGGCAGGAAGTTGTTGGCCATCGTGTCCAGGTTCGTGTCGCAGAGGCGGATCTTGCCGCCGTTGGTCGGGATCTCGTTCACGCCCGCCGCGCACACGAGCTTCTGCGCGAGCTTGGCGATGCCGTAGGCCGAGGTCAGCTTCAGGTCGATGGTGCGCCACTCGTTCCACACCTGCTTCTCAGCCGTGTGCCACACGTCGTCGTAGCAGGGGTACGGCACGAACACCGCCCAGCAGGTCTTCCACACGCGCTCGTACCAGCCGACCTGCACCGTGTACGTCTGCGTCGGGTGGAAGTGGTGGTTCTTGTCGCCGTCGAAGAGCATGACCGTCGTCTGCGAGCCGAGCGCGAGCGGCCAGCCGTTCTTGGGGCCCGCGGTGCGGATGCGGTCGTTGGGGCGCGAGGTGGAGCCGTTAAAGGCGTCGTTGATGACCTGCTGCTGCGAGGCCGAGTGGCCGTAGCCGAAGCCGTCGTCGGACCCGCGCATGACGCTGCTCGAGTTCATCAGGTTGTTGCCCGCCTGGTGCCAGGTGCCGCGGCCGAAGAACATGCCGCCCTCGTAGGCGTAGTCCTGGCCCCAGTAGCCCGCCGTGCCCACCGTGGTCGGGTAGCGCTGCGTGGTGATGTTGTCGTTGCCGTTGTTCGCGAGGATATCGCTGATGTTGTAGTCGTACACGCCCAGCATGTTGCTGATGGCGTTGACGAAGCCGCCCCAGGTCCAGTCGAAGAGCGCGAGCGGCGTGGCGACGTCGATCTGCTTGATCGAGAGATCCTGGAAGCCGCCCTCGATGTACTCGTCGAGGTAGTTCAGGCCCGCGTGCGCGAGCTCGTGCGAGGGGACGTACGCGCCGCGCTCGTTGATGTCCTGGCGGGTGAACTTGGCGACGCCGAACGACTTGTGCACGAGCGAGGGCGGCGAGGCGTTGGCCGTGATCGGCGTCTGGAAGGTGTTGAACATCACGATGGTGGCGAACGGGTTCAACGCCGCGTAGCCGGTCGCGCGCAGGCTCGACACCTGGCTGTAGACCGCGTCCTGCGAGAGCGAGAGCGCGTAGCCGCGGATGGGGTGCGGGGCGACGAGGCCGCCGAAGAGCGCGTTGGAGGCGCCCAGGGCGCCGCCGCCGATGAAGTAGCCGACGTAGAGCGTCTGCGAGCGCTTCTGCACCGACCAGGCCGTGCCCGCGGTGCTGCTGTTGCTGATGAGCGAGACGGTGCGGTCGAAGTCGGTGAAGAACGCGCCCGACTCGGTGGGGGCGAAGCCCGAGGGGAGGATGAGGACCTGCTTGTACCAGGGGTTCGCGAGGTCGGTCTTGGTGCAGACCACGCCGTCGCCGCGGCGGCACACGAAGTTGGGGTCGATGACGAGGTTGGCGATCGAGCCGAAGATGCCGCCGGCGGTCCCGGCGGTGATGACCGAGGTCGCGGCGCGGGCCGGGGTGGCCGCGCAGAGGACCGCGAGGAGCGCGGCGGCGCGCAAGAGGAGGGTGCGGAGGGTGGTCATGGGTTTGTCCTTGGGTTCGTCAGGGGTCTGCGGAAGGGGTTCAGCGCGCGTCGGCGTCGCGGCCAGCGCTGGCGAGCTCGCGCATCTGGGAGAGGAGCGCCTGCGCCTCGGGTGAGAGCGCGGCGCGGGCGGCCTGCGGGATGGGCTGGCCGTCGCGCAGCGAGACGAGCGCGAGGGTGAAGGCGAGCTGCTTCTTCTCGACGGCGCTCAGGTTGCGCGAGTCCAGCCGGCGCAACAGCTCGAGGCTGGTCTTGTCGTCGATGGACTGCGGGCGCAGGAGCGGCGCCACCTCGCGCCGGACCGGGTCCTGCGCGTCGAGCGTGTCCAGGAGCGAGAGCAGGCCGTCCTGCGCGCCCACGCTGGCGATGCGGCCGAGGGAATCCACCGCGGCCAGGCGCGTCTGCAGCTCGGCGCCCTGCGACTTGATGATCTCGACCAGGTTGCCCACCATCGCGGGCGAGGCCGCGGTCGAGGCGAGCTGGGTGCGCAGCTCCTGCTCGTGCCCGTTGAGGAGCGACGGGTCGAGCGCGGTCAGCTTCGGGTTCGGCTCGTCGGCCTTCACGCTCGTCCAGCCGTCGGCGGCGAAGGCCTCGTTGTCCTTGCGGGCGGCGGCGTTGCGGCGCTCGTTGTCGGCCGCGATCCGGGCCGCGCTGGCGTTCACGTTCACGGTCCCGCGCGCGCTCGCGTTGGGGCTGGCGCTCCCGGGGGCGAGGAGATCGCTGTCCTGCGCGGTCACGTTCGCGTCGGCGCGGGCCACGTTCGCCAGCTCTTCGGCCGTCGGGCCGCGCGAGGCCCAGCCCACCAGCACCACGGCGACGAGCGGCAGGGCCGTGAGCCCCGCGATCTTCAAGCTCTTGCGATTGGCGCGACGCAGCATTTCGTGACTCCTTGGTCACGAATGCAAAGCACATCGCGTGCCGAAAGGTGCGACAGGGGTCTGCCCGTGGAGGACGCGCCGCGTCGGCCGTTGGACAGTGGAGCATCGATGCTCCAATCGACCTGCGCGCCGATGCTCCAGTGGGTGCGGCCGCGCACCATCAGGCAAGCGGCCCCACAGACGCCCGCGGGCGGCGCCTCTGGATTGAGGTCGCCGCCCGCAAGGTGTTGATCTCGCTGGGCTCTCTTGCCCTGGCGCGGATTCCGCTGGGCTCTGCTCACCCAGGTCTCAGACGATTTTTCGCGCTACTCGCAGCTCATGAACTCGTTGTTGCAGTAGGCGAAGATCCACCACCCGTGCACGTAGCCGTAGGTGCCGTTGTCGCACCAGCAGTACGAGCCCGAGCCGCCGCTGGTGTGGCAGGTGGTGCTGTTCGACGGCTCCGGCGTGGTGCCCGGGAAGGGCCCGGCCGGGTTGGCGATGGTGCCGACGCTCGCGGTCGGGGCGTACCGGCCGAGGCGGCGCTCGCGCAGGCAGTTGGCCACGTCGGCGCCGTCCGCGTCGTCGAGGTGGATGGCGCCGTCGAGGTCGGCGAGGTTGGCCTTGAAGAAGCGCAGGCTGTTGTTGGTGCGCGCGGTGGCGAACAGGCGGCCGCCCGGCGTGCCGTCGCTCATGTCGGCGCAGGTGTCGATGAAGTTGGT
>JAFEBC010000051.1 GCA_018266095.1 Deltaproteobacteria bacterium | reverse complement strand
TGTGGATCTCCGTCATCGACGCCGCGAGCTGCGCCTCGTGCTGCTGCAAGCGCGCCTGATCGTCCGCCGTGGCGTCCTGCAGCTTCTGGCGCTCCTCGACGAGCCCCGCCTCTTCGCGGCCCAACAGCTCGAGCCGCACACCGAGCAGCCCGACCTCGTCCTGGTGCTGCGTCTGCCGCGCCGTGATCGTCTCGCGCTCGCGCTTGGCGAACTCCAGCTCCTGCTCCGCCAGCTTCAGCTTCTTGTCGAAGTCGTGCGAGGTCTCCGAGAGCTTCTGCACGACCTTCTCGTCCTCGAGGAGCTGCAGCCGCTCCGCCGACAGCCCGGCCTCGAGCCGCGCCACGTGCGCCTCGGCCACCTTCTCGCCATCGGACGCCTCGCGCAGCTCGACCGCGCCGGCCTCCTCGTCGTGCTTGGTGCCCAGGTACTGCTTGGTGGCCGAGAGCAATTCCAGCTCGCGCAGCTCGCCGCGCAGCTCGCGGAACTTCTCCGCCTTCTTGGCCTGCCGCTGCAGCGACGCGAGGCGCGAGTTGATCTCGCCCACCACGTCCGAGAGGCGCAGCAAGTTCTGCTCGGTGGCCTCCAGCTTGCGCTCGGCCTGCTTGCGCCGCGCCTTGTACTTGGTGACGCCGGCGGCCTCCTCGATGATCGCGCGCCGGTCTTCCGGCTTGCTCGACACGATGAGCCCGATGCGCCCCTGCTCGATGATCGAGTACGCGCGCGTGCCGACGCCCGTGCCCAAGAACAGCTCGGTGATGTCGAGCAGGCGGCACGGCGTCTTGTTGATCGCGTACTCGCTGTCGCCATTGCGGAATAGGCGGCGCGTGACCGTGATCTCTCCGAAGCCCGCGTACTGCGCCGGCACCAGGCGGCCGTCGTTCTGGAACGTGAGCGACACCTCGGCCATGCCCGTGGCCGGACGCGACTCGGAGCCGCTGAAGATCACGTCCTCCATCGAGCGGCCGCGCAGGTGCTTGGCGCTCTGCTCGCCCATGGCCCAGCGGATGGCGTCGACGACGTTGGACTTGCCGCAGCCGTTGGGTCCGACGACGCCGGTGACGCCGTCATCGAAGGCGAACACGACACGGTCGGCGAACGACTTGAAGCCGCTGATCTCGAGGCGACGGATCTTCATGGAACCCCGGATTTGCACAGAGATCGCGACAGCTCGCAAGCGCGAAGCGAGCCCCCCAAATGAACGCCCCGGAGGCGGTTTAAGCTACCCTGTCTGCGTGCAACTCGGTCCGCACAGGCCCAAGCTCGGCCCGTTCTCGGCCCTCCTCACGGTGTCGGGCGCCGACGGGCACGTCTCGAGCATCCCCTTCCGCCATCCGCGGATGGTGGTCGGACGCAAGCGGCCCGCCGATCTCGCCGTCAACGACCAGCGCGTCTCGAGCCGCCACTGCGAGTTCGCCGCCGAGGACGGCCTGCTCGTCGTGCGCGACCTCGAGTCCATCAACGGCACCTTCGTCAACGAGCGCCGCATCCACGAAGCGCGCCTCGTCGACGGCGACCTCGTGCGCATCGGCAACACCCGCGTCGCCATCGCCATCCAGGGCGGCCGCGCGGCCAGGCTCAAGCTGCGCGAGCGCATCGTGCGCTCGTGGCCCATCCTGGTCGGCCTCGTCGCCTGCCTGCTGGTCGTCGGCGGCGTCGCGCTCTACCGCTACGAACAGCTCGCCGCGGAGGCCCGCATGCGCACCCGCTACGCGCAGCTCGTGCGCGGGCAGCTCCAGGAGGACGTGTGCACCGCCGCGCAGCCCTTCGTGGACAAGCTCGCCACCTTCGACCAGCAGCTCAACGGCCGCGCCGTGCCCCTGCCGCCGCCGGGCCACGTGCTCTCGCCCACCGACCGCCAGCGCGCCGTGGACCTGCTCGCGCTCTACCGCGCCAAGGTCGAGCTCTACTCGCTCGCCACGCTCGCCGCCACCGAGGCCCAGCAGCGCGAGCGCGACAACCTCGAGCGCGTCACCCGCAGCGGCGCCCGCCTGACCGACTCCAAGGACCGCAAGGTCGCCTTCTGGGCCGAGGGCCAGCTCTCCGAGCGCGTGGCCAAGGGCGAGGCCTTCCTGTCGCAGTTCCAATTGCTCGCCCGCGAGACCGGCCGCTTCACCTCGCTCGCCGAGGCCGCCGCCCTGCGGAACGAGTCGGGCAGGGCGCAGGAGCTGGCGGCGTTCAGATTCCCGAGTGACGCCAAGGAGTTGGTGAAGACCTGCCACAGCGAGATCGCCCGGTCGACGAGCGGCGTGCTGGGGGCGCTGAACGCGTTCGAGGACGACTAGCGAAGGTCACGACTAGCGAAGGTCTCGCACGATTTTCGGCACAGGTCTCACACGATTTCCGACCACAGGTCTCACACGATTCCTGAAACCTGGGGCCCCCTGTTTTTCGCCGGGAAGATGCGCGCACACCCCGCGTCTTCGATGCGCACGCGGTGCTGGACCTCGCCAGAAATCGTCTGAGACATGCTCCCAGAAAATCGTCTGAGACCTGTCCGAAAGACCTGTCCGAAATCGTCTGAGACCTGTCGGGACCCACAGTCCGCCCAACCCATTGAACCCACACCCGAATCAGCCAAACTACCTCGATTTTGAACCGATCGTTCCAAAACATCATCAGACCAGCATTCGCCGCGCACCACCGCCGGCGAGCCACACACCCAACGGAGTCACCCATGGCACGTCTCGACGGAAAGTTCGCACTCATCACCGGCGGCACCAGCGGCATCGGCCTCGCCACCGCCAAGCTCTTCCTCCAGGAGGGCGCCCGCGTCGCCGTCACCGGCCGCGACCCCAAGGGCATCGCCGCCGCCAAGGCCGAGCTCGGGCCCAAGGCGCTCGTCATCGCCTCGGACACCAGCAAGTCCAGCGACATCGCCGCCCTCATCAGCGCCGTCCAGGCCGAGTTCGGCGCCCTCGACCACCTCTTCGTCAACGCCGGCATGGGCGAGTTCCGCCCCATCGAGG
>JAFEBC010000519.1 GCA_018266095.1 Deltaproteobacteria bacterium | reverse complement strand
CCTGCGCGAGACGCACTATCAAGAGCTCGTGTCGCGCCTGCAGGAGGCCGACGCGGACGAACCATACCGCCGCGGCGCCTACTTCTATTACTCGCGCACCGAGCAGGGAAAGCAGTACCCCACGCGCTGCCGCAAGGCCGGCTCGCTGGACGCACCCGAGCAGGTGATCCTCGACACCAACGCGATGGCCGCGGGCAAGAAGTTCCTCAGCGTCACGAACCTCACGCCCTCAGACGACGGCAAGCTGCTCGCGTATCTCACCGACGAGGTCGGCTTCCGCCAGTTCGAGCTGCACGTGAAGGATCTGACGAGCGGCGCGGTCCTCCCCGACAAGGCGCTGCGCGTGCGCTCGTTCGTGTGGGCCGCGGACAACAAGACCCTCTACTACGCGACCGAAGACGCCACCACCAAGCGCGCGAACCAGGTGTGGCGCCACGTGCTCGGCGGCGCCAAGGACGAGCTCGTCTATGAGGACAAGGACGAGCACTTCGACGTCCGCGTCGACCGCACGCGCGACCTCTCGCTCATCGTCGTGACCAGCGGCAGCCTCACCGCGACCGAGGCGCGCATCTTCTCCGCCAAGGACAAGAAGCCCAAGCTCGTGCTGGTGCAGCCGCGCGAGAAGGATCACGAGTACTACGTCGACGAAGCCAACGGTCAGCTCTTCATCCGCACCAACAGCACCGGCCGCAACTTCCACCTCGTGACCGCGCCGCTCAAGACGCCGGGCAAGGCGCACTGGAAGGAGCTCCTCCCGCACCGCGCGGCCGTGGCCATCAACGACTTCGACGTGTTCGACGGCTACCTCGTCGCCAGCGAGCGCGAGGCCGGATTGCCGCAGCTCTCCGTGCTCGACTTCAAGAGCGGCGAGTGGCGGCGGGTCAGCTTTCCGGAGGCCTCGTACGATGCGTCGCCGGACTTCAACTACGAGCCGGGCCAGACGGCGTACCGCGTCCGCTACCAGTCGCTGATCTCCCCGGACACCGTCTACGACATCGACCTGAAGACGCTGGAGCGCAAGCTCCTCAAGCAGACGCCGGTGCCCCACTACGACGCCTCCCGCTATGAGGTCGAGCGCATCGACGCAGCCGCGCCCGACGGCGTGAAGGTGCCCATCTCGCTCGTGCACAAGAAGGGCCTCGTCAAGGACGGCAAGAGCCCGCTCTACCTCTACGGCTACGGCGCGTACGGCATCTCCATCGACGACGCGTTCAGCTCGGCGCGCTTCTCGCTCGTGGACCGCGGCGTGACCTTCGCCATCGCGCACATCCGCGGCGGAGGCGAGCTGGGCACGCCCTGGCACGACGACGGGCGCATGATGAAGAAGAAGAACACGTTCACCGACTTCATCGCCGCCGCCGAGACGCTCATCCAGCAGGGCTACACCTCGTCCGACCGCCTGGCCATCGAGGGCCGCAGCGCGGGCGGGCTGCTCATGGGCGCGGTGGTGAACCTGCGGCCGGACCTGTTCAAGGTGGCCTTCGCGGGCGTGCCGTTCGTGGACGTGATCAACACCATGCTCGACGAGTCGCTGCCGCTGACCGTCCCCGAGTTCGAGGAGTGGGGCAACCCCAAGAAGCCCGACGAGGACGCGTACCTGCGCGCCTACAGCCCGTACGACAACGTCGCCGCCAAGGCGTACCCGGCGCTCTTGGTGCGCTCGAGCTACAACGACAGCCAGGTCATGTACTGGGAGCCGTCCAAGTGGGTCGCGCGGCTGCGGGCGATGAAGACCGACCACAACCCGCTCGTGTTCAAGTGCAACATGGACCCGGCGGGGCACGGCGGCGCGTCGGGCCGCTACGACAAGCTGCGCGACACCGCCTGGGAGTACGCGTTCATGCTCGATCAGCTCGGCGTGAAGTAGCGGAGGCCGCACGCTGGACTCGCCTCGCAGCTCACGTGTCGCGCGCGATCGCCTGGCGTGGGTCGTCCTCCTCGCGCTCGCGGCCGCCGTGCGCCTGTGGCACCGGGGCGCCAAGAGCTACTGGTGGGACGAGCTCGCGGCCATCGACCTGAGCACGCGGACGCCGCTCGCGATCGTCACCAACGCGCAGGAGACGAACCCGCCGCTCTACTACCTGGGCCTGCACGCGTGGACCGCGCTCTTCGGCACGGGTGAGCTCGCCGCGCGCCTGCCCTCGGCGCTCTTCGGAGTGCTCGCGGCCGCGCTCGCCGGCTGGTTCGGGCGGCTCGCGGCCGGGCGCCGCGTGGGCTGGTTCTGCCTCGCGTTCCTGGCCGTGAGCCCGATGGCGATCCAGTGGTCGCAGAACGCGCGCGCGTACGCCCCCTATCTCTGCGCCACGCTCGCCGCGAGCTGCTGCTACCTGCGCTGGCTGCGCACGGGCCGCGCCTCGTGGGCCGCCGGCACCGCGCTGTCTCTGTCGCTCTCCGCCTGGCTGCACCACTACTGGGTCTTCCACTTCGCCGCCCTGCAGCTCCACGCGCTCTCGCTGGCGCTGCGCGGCCGCCTGCGCCTGCGCGCGTGGCTCGCCCTCAGCGCCGCGGTGATCATCTCCTTCCTCCCCTGGCTCGGCGTGGTGCTCACGCAGGCCGCGCGGATCCAGCGCGAGGGCTTCTGGATCGGCCGCCCGGGCGTCGGCGCCGTCGAGGCCACGCTGCGCACGTTCATGCTCTCGCCGGACCTCTCGCACCGCCTCTCGCTCGCGTACGTCGCGCTCGCCGCCCTCGGCCTCGTCCGCTTCCGGCGCGGCACGCTGCTCCCCTCGGCTCCCGCCCCGCGTCGGCGCGCGGCCCTCCTGCCCGCGCTCGTCTTCGTCTGCCCCATCGCGCTCCCCGTGCTCTGGTCGCTCGTGCGTCAGCCCATCTTCATGGATCGCTACGCCATCGCCGCGCTGCCCGCGTTCCTGGTGCTCGTCGGGCGCGGCCTCGTGAGCCTGCCGCTGCGGCCGCTGCGCGCTCCGGTCACCGCGGTGGTCTTCGCGCTGGCCCTGGCGGCGCTGCCGGCCTGGTACGCCTCCGTGGTCGAGGACTGGCGCGGCCTGTGCGCCACCATCGCCCGCGCGAGCCGCGATGGCGACGAGGTCTTCATCGCCACGGGCCTCGAACACTGGGGCCTGCACTACCCCACCGGCGCCGCGCGCATCACCTACGTGGGCGAGTCCGGACGCGCCCAGCCCGCCGCTCTCCCCAGGCCCGATCACTGCGTCCACGGCTTCCTGGTCATGCGCCAGGGGACGCTGAGCCCGGACGAGCCCACGCGCGCGAGCTTCGCGCAGGCCAACCCCGGCCTCGTGTTCACCGCCATCGAGGGCTTCGGGCCCAACCTCAGCCTGACGCGCTTCGACTGCTTGCCACGCTGAGGCCCGCGCCTGCGCGACCAGGCGAGCGCTATCGCGGCGCGAGGATCGCGTCCAACAGCGCCGGCGTGCCCTCCACGCGCTCCAGGTGCGGATAGCGCAGCCCCTCGTGGTAGTCGAGGCCCGCCGTCCAGAGGTGATCGCCGCTTCGCAGGATGAGCTCGACAGGCTTCGTCCCTCCCTTGGCGCGCCTGATCGCCCCCGCGAGCCGCTCGGCGGTGTAGGCGAGGCCGTCCACCGCGAGGATCTTCTGTCCCGCGGTCACGCCCGCCTTGGCCGCCGCGCTCTCCCAGGCCACCCCGCTCACGGTGTCGTCCTTGTCGATCACCATCCCCAGCGAATACGTGTGGTCGACGCTCTTGGTCCGCGTCTCCTCGACGGACCTCCAGTAGTCGCTGGGCTTGTCGGTGAACACCAGGCGATACCCGCCGCGCTTCAGGCCCTCGAGCGGCGCCCCCGGCCCGTGCCCATCGAGGCGCGCGCGCAGGAACGCGGCCCAGTCGTTCGCCACCACGCCGTTGAGCGCCTTCACCACGTCGTCGAAGCCGTACGTGACCGGCACGTAGCTGCCGTCGTCGATGCCGAAGAACGCGCGCGCGAAGTCATCGAGCGACTTCTTCCCCTGCGTCTTCTCGCGGATGAGCGTGTCGGCGTCGAGCCAGATGAGCGCGCCCTCGGCGTAGTAGTCCTCGAACCGCTGCCAGGTCGGCCAGGAGAGCGGACGCCGCGGGTTGATGATCTCGTCGTTGGTGGTGTCCTGCAGCGCGCGCCAGGAGCGTCCCGGCTGCGCGTCGAGCCACGCCACCGACATCGCCAGCGCGTCGAGCGCCTGCTGCTTGCTCCACAGCCCCGCGCGCGCCGTGAGCACCTTGCCCCAATACTCGGTGCCGCCTTCGTAGACCCACAAGAGCGAGTCGCGCATGGGCACGTTGAAGTCGGGCGTCCACAGATCGGCGGGCCGCCGGAACTTCCCGTCCCACGAGTGCACGTACTCGTGCGCGATCACGTCGCGGTAGGCCGCCGTCTTCTCCCAGTCGGTGAAGTCGGCGATGGGCTCGCCGTACTCCGCGCTGCGGTGGTGCTCGAGCGTCGTGTCCCAGCCCAGATCCTCGCTGAGCTGCAGGAGGAAGTCGTAGTGATCGTAGTGGCGCGAGCCGAAGAGCTTGTACGCCTGCTGCACCAGCGCGCGGTACAGATCGAGCTGCGCGTCAGGCACCTCCAGCAGGTCGGCCCGGTCGGCCATCAGGTCCATCGCCACCGGCGTCTTGTCGCCTGGCGCGAGGTCGATGCGCCGGTAGAACCGCCCCGCGCGCAGCGGCGAGTCCACCAGCGTCTCCACGGACACGGTCTTGAACACCGTGGTCGCCCCTTGAGTCGAGGCGGTCTCGAGCGCGGTGCCGAAGCGCCAGCCCTCGGGCAGCGTCACCGCCGCGTCCACCGGGATCTGCCGCGTGAACACGCCCGCCGGATAGAGCAGGGCGGAGTCCCAGTCGAGGAGCAGCACCTCGCGGCCCACCTCCGCGCGCCCCACGGCGGGGCTCACCGGCGACAGATATTGGAAGTCCACCTCCACGCTGGCCGCGCCCTTGGGCACCGGGACATGGAAGGCGAAGACGTCACCTGTGTCGCGCGTCCACTCCAGGCGATTGCCTCCCGCGCGCACCAAGAGGCCCGCCAGGCGATCGATGGTGCCCTCGGGCGCGTGCGTGCCCGGCAGCCAGCGCGGATACAAGAGGACGAGGTCGCCTCCGCGCGCCACCGGGATCTCCTCGTGCACCCGGAACACCCGACGCGAAAGATCGGTCGCGTCCACGCGCAGCTTCATCGTCCCCGGCCAGGCCTCGTCCTTGGGCTCGGGGAGCGGCGCGTGGCCCTTGAGCGGCTGCGGCCCCGGGCTGGCGGCGGCGAGCGTGGTGCAGGCCAGGGAAGCGGCGAGGGACAGCCAGGAACAGAGAGCGCGCGAGGTGGGCACGAGGCCTCCGATGCGAGTCGCCATGAGGGCCTCGGACTCTACTCCGCTAGCCCGCCCGCTCCACAGGCCCGCGGCTGCGGTCGACCACCTCGGCGAGGCCCGCCAGCAGCAGGTACGCGGCCAGCGCCTGCACCGCGAACTCCACGTCGCTCTTGGGCGGCGGCATGAACGGCGTGGTCACGAGCAGCAGCGCCAGGAAGGCGAGGAACCCGAGCGTGGCGCGCCGCGACCAGGCCTTGCGGGGCGCGGTCGCGCGCGAGTAGAGCAGGGCACCCGCCGCGAACACCACGAGCTCCAGCGCCAGCGTCAAGGGCCACGAGCGCCACAGCCCGAGCCCGAGCTTCAGCCCCTCGCCGCTGAGCGCGACGGGCAGATCCGGCGTGTGCACGAACACATCGAGCACGAAGTGCGAGAACACCGCCGCGCCGACGAGCAGGGCCGCGCGCGTGCGCTGCGAGAGGCCCTTGGCCACCGTCACCCAGGCGAGCGCGACGTCCGCCGCCGACCACAGCAGCGCGCCCACGAGGCTGTGCGTGAACGGCATGAAGTACAGGTCGTAGCTGTTCACCGCCGTGAACCCGGGGACGATGCGCAGCTTCTCCACGCCGCCGAGCACGAAGATGGTGAAGAGCACGTCGAGGAGCTGCACCGCCACGAAGAGCACGCCCAGCGAGAGCCTGGGCTCGACCCGCTTCGCCGCGAGCGACACGCCGTAGTGTCCGATGAACATCGCCGCAGGGTATCAGCTCACCTCTGTTCGGGTAGCATGCCCCGTCGCCGTGGAGATCCTCGCAGGCACCGCCCGCCTGCAGAGGAAGATCGACGCGTACCCACCGCCGCTGTGACCTCGATCACGCCCGCGGCCCGAGCGTCGGATCCGCGCACAGCGCGCCTGGGCGTAGGCTCCTGACCCCCCGGGAGCGGCGGCTCTCCGGGCACGGGATGGACCATGGCCAAGCGAGACCGCGTCGAAGAGCGCGACACCACGCTCGATGACCTGAAGACCGGCGTCACGCTGCGCGCAGGCCATCCAGTCATCCTGCTCGTGGGCGGCCACGGTCACCCTGC
Source organism: Deltaproteobacteria bacterium (assembly GCA_018266095.1). GTDB lineage: Bacteria > Myxococcota > Myxococcia > Myxococcales > 40CM-4-68-19 > CAIWCD01. Next base: position 596 of record JAFEBC010000519.1, on the reverse strand, counting down.
GCAGCCCGACGATGACGGTGACGAGGGCACTGGGGCCACCGCGGCGCCGCAGGATCCGACCGGTGAGGCTCCCTCGGGCGACGGTCCGGGCGAGGAGGGCGGCGGGGGCACGCACGACGAGGGCCACGACGACGAGGGCGGCGCGACCGCACCGGCGCCGCAGATGGGCGACGAGATCGACTTCCAGCTCGTGTCACAAGCAGGCAAGCCGCGACCGGGCGTCGAGTTCGAGATCACCGTCCCCGACGGCAGCAAGCGCGCGGGCAAGAGCGACGCCGAAGGCAAGGTTCACTTCGGCGCCCTCACCGACGGCGACTGCGTCATCTCGCTCCCCGACGTGCGCGCGCTCCCCGACGCCAAGGCGCAGGACGGCCGCGTGGCCTACGCCGACGGCATGAAGGTGCCGGTCAACAAGCCCACCGTGATCGAGCTCCCGCCCGGGACGCACCGCGCGCGCCTCTCGGGCGCCCACTTCGAGACCGCCAAGACCTTCCTGCTGCCCTCGGCCATGGCCGGCATCCGCGAGCTGCGCGAGCTCTACGATACGCTCGGCGGCGGCATGTCCGTGCTGTCCTCGGGCCACACCGACACCGTGG
>JAFEBC010000518.1 GCA_018266095.1 Deltaproteobacteria bacterium | reverse complement strand
GGGCCTGACGGACTTGAAGCAGGTGCTCGCGGTCTGCTCGCGGTAGCCGATGGCCGCGCGCAAGTCTGCCAAGAGCGCGGGCGGCGAGCCCAAGGGCCTGGCGGTGGCCAAGACCGCGAAGAGCGGCTCGAAGGCGCTGCCGGACCCGACGTACTTCGAGTCGCCGGCGGCGTTTCGCGCGTGGCTCGTGAGGCACCACGCGCGGCTGCCTGAGGTGCTCGTGGGCTTCCACAAGACGGGCACGGGCAGGCCCTCGATGACGTGGCCCGAGTCGGTGCGCGAGGCGCTGTGCTTCGGCTGGATCGACGGCGTGCGTCGGCGCGTGGACGAGGAGCGCTATTCCATCCGCTTCACGCCGCGCAAGGCCGGGAGCGTCTGGAGCAACATCAACGTCGCGCACGTGAAGGAGCTCATCGAGCTCAAGCTCATGCAGCCCGCGGGGCTCGCTGCGTATGCGGCGCGGTCGGAGAAGCGCACGGGGATCTACGCGTTCGAGAGCGAGGGCGAGCGCGCGCTCTCGCGGGAGGATGAGGCGCAGCTCAAGGCCAACCAGAAGGCCTGGGCGTTCTTCGAGGCGCTCTCGCCGGGGGCCAAGCGGCTCGCGATCTTCCGCGTGACGAGCCCCAAGAAGCGCGAGACGCAGGTGCGCAGGCTGGACAAGCTCATCGCGGATTGTCTGGCGGGCAAGCGGCCGGACAAGCTCTGACAGCGGGCTCGTGCGACGCGGCGGATCGGCCGGTCCACCGGAAGCGCAACGCAAAGCCTGCTGCGCTGTAACGTCTGGCGCGCCCGGCCGTCACAGGGGCTCGACCCGACTCATCGAAGGAGCCGCCATGATCGTCACCGTCTTCCGCGCCCGTCTCAAGGACGGCATCGACGTGCCCGCGCTCGAGGTCATGGGCGCGCGCATGGCAGAGCTGGCTCAGGGCATGCCCGGCTTCATCTCGCACAAGGACTACGTGGCCGCCGATGGCGAAGCGGTGACCGTCGTCGAGTTCGAGTCGATGGAGCTGCAGGAGGCCTGGCGGCGACACCCGGAGCACGTGGTGGCGCAGCAGCGCGGGCAGCGCGAGTTCTTCAGCGAGTACCGCATCCAGGTGTGCGAGCTGATTCGCGAGATGAAGCTGCCGCGCTAGCGGACCTCGCCGAACTCACGCACTCGCGACCGGAAGCTCCACGGCCCCCGAAGCGCGACGGGCGCCCTCCCCGTGAAGGGAGCGCGCCCGCGCGTACGACTGGTCAGCGACTTTGACTTACGCCGCCTTCGCCGGCTGCACCGCGGCCGACTTGATGCCGCCCTGGATGCGCATGCCGTAGAAGCTGCGCAGCACGAAGATCGCGGAGATGACGAAGAACGTGCCCGCGAGGCCCAGACGCAGGCCCGTGGACAGCTCGGTCGCGAGCTCGACGGCGAGCAGGCCGAAGAGCGTGGTGAACTTGATGATGGGGTTCATGGCCACCGACGAGGTGTCCTTGAAGGGGTCGCCCACCGTGTCACCGACGACCGACGCGGCGTGCAGCGGCGTGCCCTTCATCTTCAGCTCGGTCTCGACCAGCTTCTTCGCGTTGTCCCAGGCGCCGCCGGCGTTGGCCATGAAGATGGCCTGGAAGAGACCGAAGAGCGCGATGGAGATGAGGTAGCCGATGAAGAAGTACGACTCGAGGCAGGCGAATGCGAGCGTGCTGAAGAACACGGTCAGGAAGATGTTGAACATGCCCTTCTGCGCGTACTGCGTGCAGATCTCGACGACCTTCTTCGAGTCCCCGATCGAGGCCTTCTCGGCGCCCGAGTCGAGCTTGATGTTCGCCTTGATGAACTCGACCGCGCGGTACGCGCCCGTCGACACGGCCTGAGTCGACGCGCCCGTGAACCAGTAGATCACCGCGCCGCCCATGATGAGGCCGAGGAGGAAGGGCGCGTGCATGATCGAGAGGTACTGCATCATCTCGGGCTTCAGGCCCGAGGTGAGCACCACGATGATGGAGAAGATCATCGTCGTCGAGCCGACCACGGCGGTGCCGATGAGCACCGGCTTGGCGGTGGCCTTGAAGGTGTTGCCGGCGCCGTCGTTCTCCTCGAGGAAGTGCTTGCCCTTCTCGAAGTCAGGCTTGAAGCCGAAGTCCTTCTCGATCTCCTTGTCGATGCCCTTGATGTTCTCGATGACCGAGAGCTCGTAGACGGACTGCGCGTTGTCGGTCACCGGGCCGTACGAGTCGACGGCGATGGTCACCGGGCCCATGCCGAGGAAGCCGAAGGCCACGAGGCCGAACGCGAACACGCCCGGGGCCAGCATCAGGCTGCCGAGGCCGGTCTGCGCGACGTAGTAGGCGATGCCCATGAGGAGCGTGATGACCACGCCCATCCAGTACGCCGAGAAGTTACCGGCGGTGAGGCCGGCGAGCACGTTGAGCGACGCGCCACCTTCCTGCGACGCGGTGACGACCTCGCGCACGTGCGCGGACTCGGTCGAGGTGAACACCTTGATGAGCTCGGGGATGATGGCGCCCGCGAGCGTGCCGCAGGTGATGATGGTCGAGAGCTTCCACCACAGCGTGGGGTCGCCGCCGATGTTGGGGATGAGCACGTACGAGACGACGTACGTCATGACCACCGAGACGACCGAGGTCAGCCACACGAGGAACGTGAGGGGCGCCTCGAAGTTCATCTTGTCGGCGTTGCCGTAGCGGCCCTTGGCGATGGCCTCGTTGATGAAGTAGCTGGCGACCGAGGCGATGACCATCATGATGCGCATCGCGAAGATCCACACGAGGAGCTGCGTCTGCACGGCCGGCGAGGAGACGGCGAGCAGGATGAAGCTGATGAGCGCGACGCCCGTCACGCCGTAGGTCTCGAAGCCGTCGGCCGAGGGACCGACCGAGTCGCCGGCGTTGTCACCGGTGCAGTCGGCGATGACGCCCGGGTTGCGCGCGTCGTCCTCCTTGATGTTGAAGACGATCTTCATGAGGTCGGAGCCGATGTCGGCGATCTTGGTGAAGATGCCGCCCGCGATGCGGAGGGCCGACGCGCCGAGCGACTCGCCGATGGCGAAGCCGATGAAGCACGAGCCGGCGTACTCGCCGGGGACGAACAGGAGGATCATGAGCATCAGGAACAGCTCGACCGAGATGAGCATGGTGCCGATGCTCATGCCGGCCTTGAGCGGGATGGCGTAGGTCGGGAACGGCTTGCCCTTGAGCGAGGCGAACGCGGTGCGCGAGTTCGCGAACGTGTTCACGCGGATGCCGAACCAGGCGACGCCGTAGCTGCCGGCGATGCCGACGAGCGAGAAGCCCAGGATGATGACGACCTGCAGCGGCGAGAAGTGCCGGAACACGCCGAAGTAGATCACCATGATGGTGCCGATGAAGACCTCGAGGAGCAGGATGAACTTGCCCTGCGTCACGAGGTAGGTCTTGCAGGTCTCGTAGATGAGCTCGGAGACCTCGAGCATCGACTTGTGGACCGGCATCTTCTTGAGCTGCTGGAAGATCATCAGGCCGAAGAGCAGGCCCGCGAACGACACGAGCAGGCCGAACATGAGCAGCGAGCGGCCGTTCATGCCGAGGAAGGACTGGCTCGCGAGGTCCGGGAGCTTGAGGTTTTCGTCACCCGCGAAGGCGGCAGGCGCAGCGAGGAACGCGAGGGCTGCGCCGAGGGCGGCGAGCACGGGCGAGGCGGTCTTCAGGATTCGGGTCTGCATGGAAGGCTCAAGTCTCCGCGAGTGAAAACTTCTGGTGCCCCTGATTTTGGGGCGGGGCCTTATAGGCAGATCGAGGGGCGGTGTAAAGAGGGCGTCCGCCGCTCGCGGCTGCGTGTGTACGGAAATGTAGGCACTGGCTGCCAATCTGGCAGTCCTTCACGCGATCCACACGGAAACTTCGCCACCTCTTCGGTGAGCGAGGGCCGCGCTCGCGCGTTCACTTGGAAACGCCTCGAGGGGCTCGCGTGCCCTCGCAGGAAGCCCGAGGACGCCACCATGATGGACGTGCCGCAGCCCCAGACGCAGACGCCGCAGCCCCTCGCCGTGCCACCCACAATCGATGACGTGAACGCTGCCGCCGCCGTGGCGCCAGACATCGTGAGTGCGCGAGAGGCGCTGCGCATGCCGCCGTCCGCGCGCGTTCTCCCCTCGACGCCTCCCGACACCTTCAGCCCGCCGCGCGCGCTGGCGCTGGCCGGGCTCCTCCTCGGCTGGATGTCACAGGTGCTCTTCAACGACCACCCGCTGGGGATCTCGCTCCCCCTCTTCACGCTCGCGAGCATCGGCGCGCTGCTGCACCTCGCCGGTCCGGTGGCCCAGGCCCGCGCGCGCGGCTTCCTCTGGCTCGGGCCCGCCATCGTGGTCGTCTCCGTCTTCCCCGCGCTGCGCGATTCGCCCGAGCTGGTGCTGCTCGATGTGTCGGTGATGGTCTTCCTCACGCTCCTCCTCTGCGCGAGCCTCTCGGGCATCCACTTGTTGCGGCTGCGCCCGGTGCAGTTCGTCTTCGCCGCGCTGTCGGGCTGGCTCTCCTCGCTCACGCTGCCGCCCGGCCTCATCGCGCGCTCGGTGCGCTGGAAGGCGCTCGAGGCCAAGGCCGGCCCACTCGTGCGCGGCGTGCTCCTGACCGTGCCGCTGCTGCTCTTGTTCGGTCTCTTGTTCGCCTCGGCGGACGCGTCGTTCGGGCGGATCTTCGAGCGGCTCTTCGTGCCCTCGGGCCCGAGCCTGACCTTCGGCAGCCTGGTGTGGACGCCTGTCGCCGCGTTCTGCTTCGCGGGCCTCTTCGCGCTCTCGTCGGGCCTGGATTCCCGCGCGCAGCCCGAGGCCATCGTGGGCGGCAAGCTCGGCTTCATCGAGGGCGTCGTGATCCTCGTCGCGCTGAACGCGCTCTTCTGGGCCTTCGGCGCGCTGCAGCTCTTGCACCTCGCCGCCGACTCCACCCTGCCCTTCCGCCGCCCCGGCATCCTCTCGAGCGACGCGCGCGAGGGCTTCTTCCAGCTCCTCTGGGTCACCGGCCTCGTGCTCGCGCTCCTGCTCACGCTCACGCACCAGACGCGCCGCGAGACGCTCAAGGCCGACCTCGTGTTCAAGGCGCTGGCCTCGCTCCTGGTGGTGCTCTCGCTCGTGGTCGCCTGGTCCGCCTCGCACCGCCTCTCGCTCTACGAGGACGCGTTCGGGAGCACCCTGCTGCGCTTCTACAGCCACGCCTTCGTGGGTCTGCTTTCGCTCCTGCTCGGCGGCTATCTGGTCACGCTGTGGACGCGACCCGAGCGCTTCGCGGCCCTGGCCCTGCAGCTCTCGGTGGCCGTGCTGGTGGCCTTCAATGTGGCCAATCCCGAGGTGCGCATCGTGGAGAAGAACCTCGCGCACTTCGAGGCCACGGGCGGAATCGACGTGGGCTACCTCCTGCGGCTCTCTGACGACGCGGTGCCGCTCCTGCTCGCGAACGAGGAGCGCATGCACAAGACCGTCCCGCAGGACCGCTGGGTGAACGACCGCTATGCGTCGCTGCACACGACCTGGCCCGAGAGCGAGCCCTGGTTCACCTGGAACCGCGCGCGCTCCCGTGCGCACGCCGCGCGCATCGCCTTTCCGGCGCGGCCCGAGAGCTCCGAGCCTTGAGCCCCAGCAGTCGGTCCCTTGAGAACGACGAAGGCCCCCTTCCTCTCGGTTGGGGGCCTCGCGTCCTGCTTCAGCCTGCGCCTCAACTCCAGCGCGACCGCTCTTCGCGCGTGCGGCTGCTAGTTGCTCGCCTGCGGCTTGGTCTCGGCCGTCTTCCCCGAGCCCTTCGCCATCGCCGCGAACGTGATGTTCCCGAACCCGCTCTGGTTGCACGCGAACATCACGCGCTTGATGACCTTGAACGGGATCTTCTTGTCCGCCTGCACGTTCACGAGGCCGCGGAACGGCTTGTCCGGGTTGTTCGCGTTGATGAACTCGAACTTCCGCTTCTCCTCGCGCAGCGCGTCCTCGAGCTCCGGCACGTTCAGCACGTCGCCCTTGGACAGGTCTTCCGTCGCCGCCACCTGCTTGCCGTCCAAGGTCACCGAGTCGCCCGACACCGAGATGACCGGCGCGCGCTCGAGCTCCACGCCGTGCACCGCGTAGGGGAGCTTGATGTCCTTCGACATGTAGAGGATGTCGCCCGACGACGAGAAGTTCTGGATGAGGAAGATGACGATGATGGTGAACATGTCGACGAGCGACGTCAGCATGAGCTCGGCGTACCCCTGCTTCTTGCCGTGCCCCATCTTCTTGCCCAGCACCACGCTGTTCTGCACGCGTGGGCTCGGCCGCTTTCCTGGAGTGACGATGGCCATCTGGTTCCTCTAGTTCAGCGGCGCGACGGTGACGTTCTTGAGCTGCTCACCGATGCACGTGTCGACCGTGTTGACGAGGTCGTCGTAGGCGACGAGATCCTCGGGCTGCACGGTGATGGCCTGCTGGTCCGGCAAGCTCGCCTTCAAGGTCTTGAGCTTGTCGGTCAGCATCTTGAGGTCGAACGCCTGCACGCCGTCCTTGGCGATCTTCGGGATCTCGATGGCCGCCCCCGCCATGGTCAGCGAGTAGCCCTTCTCGGTCATCAAGAGCTTCACGTCGATCGTCTGCTCCTTCTTCTGCTCATCGGGAGGGCCGCCGCTCGAGGCCACCTGCAGGCCGGCGATCTGCGTCCACACCGCGGTGATGAGGAGGAAGCTGATGCAGCAAGAGAGCAGGTCGATGAACGGAACCAGGTTGAGGTTCGCGTCCAGCGCCTTCTTGCCGCCTTTTCCTGTCGGTGTCGGTGCTGCGCCGGCCATCGTGGACTCCTAGAGATGCGGCAGCGCTTACGACTGCGCCGACGGCATCTTCATCTTGTCCTTGTTCGCCACGATCAGGTTCAGCACGCCGACGGCCGTCTCGTTGATGTCGTCGATCATGTGCTGGGTGCGGCCCTGGAGCAGCGAGAAGGCCACCAGCGCCGGGATGGCGACGATGAGACCGAAGGCGGTGCAGTTCATGGCTTCGGCGATGCCGTCAGAGAGCACGCGGGCCTTCTCCGAGGCGTCGACGCCGGCGACACCGGCGAAGCACTGGATGAGACCGCCGATGGTGCCGAGGAGGCCGATGAGCGTGGCCACGTTGCCGATCATGGCGAGGTAGCCCGTGCGCTTCTCGATGCGCGGCATCTCCCGCAAGCTGGCCTCGTCCATCGCCGCCTGGACCTCAGCCTCGCCCTTGGGGACGTGGATGAGCCCGGCCTTGACGATGTTGGTCAGCGGGGTCGACTTCTGGCCGGCCGTGTAGCTGATGGCCTTGTCCAGGTCGCCGTTGAAGATGTGCGTCTTGAGGCCCTTGAGGAAGGTCTCCTTGTCGATGGCGGCCTTGAAGAACAGGACCTGGATGCGATCGATCATGATCGCGAGTGCGAAGACGAGGCACACAGCGATCGGGTACATGCCGCGCCCGCCGCCGTCCCAGTGAACCCGCAACTGCTCGAACAACTGACCCATGGTGAACCTCGTGTGAGAAAAAGTGCTGAACGCTAGATCGCTTGGGGCGTTCGCCGCATACGGAAGGTGCCCGAGAGCGCGTCCTTGCCGGATGGAGCGCCTCGAAGGCGTCCAAGCCGGGGCACTCTAGAGGTGGGAGGGGGCGCGATCAACCGGGTTCTGGCGAAGTTCAACACCCTGGTAAGGTAGGTTTCGGGCCCACGCATGGCCAACGACAGCTTGAAGTCGCGTCACTTGTTCCTCTCCGAACACCAGCCGCTGGCCCCCGAGGGGCCGGAGGCGCGGGCGCGCGCGGACCTGGCGGTGGCCGTCATCGGGCCGCCGGAGGACGCGAAGGTCGAAGGGAAGGTCGACGGGAAGACCTCGGCTCCGCCGCCCGCGGGCAAGGACGCGCCGGCCAGGCTCTCGCGGCTCGTGCGCATCGACGCGGCGGCCCCGCGGGTGGGCGATGACGTCTGCCTGGACGAAGACGGGAACCGCGCGGGCGGCGATGTGCCGGTGGCGTGTCCGTCGGCGCCCCTGGGGCGATTCCACCTGGGCCAGCAGATGCAGAACGCGGCCAAGACGGCGGACGGCATCGTGCTCTCCGGCCTCGACGCCTGGTATCGGCTGGGCCGGCACGGCGCGGGCTTCTGTCCGACCTGCGAGATGGCGCTGACCGAGGCCATCCGCAAGACCTACGGCGAGCACGTGCAGCCGTTCCGCGTCCTGGAGGCCCTGCGCGCGCCCGGGCTGCCCGCGCAGCAGCGGCCGTTCTTTGGCTTGAAGGAGTCGCTGCGCCTGTCCGAGCCGCTGACCGCGGCCAAGCTGTCGATCCTGCGCGCGCGCGATGAGGCGCGGAAGTCGCGCAACCTGGAGCTGCCCGTGTTCGGCAGCGTGAAGGAGCTCTCGGCCCTCGCGCTCGCGCTCGCGCCGCACCTCGACGGGCTCCTCTTCTCGCTGCCGGACGGTGAGCCGCTGCACGCGGTGCTGCCTTTGCTCGCCGCGCGCGCCGCGATGGGTGAGCGGCCCGCGATCGCGGTGCTCCCGGGTGAGCTCGCGCCCGCGCGCGTGGGCCTGTACGCGGCGCTCGCCGCGGCCTGCGACGTGGACGTGATGCTGGAGGCCGGCGCGTCCGAGGCGGCGCGCAAGGCGCTCCAGGCCGATCGGCAGTTCCAGGCGCTCTTGCGCGAGCGCTACCGGCCCATGGCGCCCCTCGCGGACGTGTTCGTCTTTCTCTCGCCGCGCGCGGACCATCTGGCCGAGGGCGTGCACCTCAAGGCCACGCAGACCTCGGTCGCGGCGCTGGCGTCGGCCAACCTGCAGCTCTCGGTCAAGCTCGGCAAGGTCCCCGTGCGCAGCACGCAGGGCGACGCGGCGCTCCTCCTGGTGGCGGGCCTCGCCTCGGTGCCGAGCGATCAGGAGGCCGCGCTGCGCCACTTCGTGACCTCGGGCGGCGATCTGGTGCTGGTGGGCCCCTCGACGGTGGTGGACGACGAGGGCCGCGCGCTCCGCCCGCTCTTCCCCGAGGCCAAGGCGGGCCTGGAGCGCGTGGGCGAGGGCCGCATCTGGACCATCGTGGCGAGCGCGCAGGGCGAGCTGCCGCAGGGCCCGGCGCTGGAGCAATTGGTGCTGCGCGCCGCGCGTGAGCTCATGGGCCGTCGCAAGCCGCAGCTCTCGATCAGCGGCCGCGGCGCGCTCTGGGCGCGCGCCTACCTCGACCCCGAGCGCAAGCTCGATGTGCACTTGACGAACCTGGAGCTGAAGGACGCAGGCTCCGAGGCGCCGACCGCGCAGGGCATGCTCCTGACCATCGCGGGCGCAGCGGCCGGCGGCGGGCGCTCGGGCTACTGGTTCGCGCCCGGCAGCACCGTCGACAAGGACGGCGACAGGCTCTCGCTCAACCCCAGCGGCTTCTCGGTGAGCTGCGTCTTGCCGGGCGTGGGCCGCTGCGCGCTGTTGTCCGTGCCGCGCTGACTACTTCGGCGCCCGATACGCCGCGAGCGCCGCCGCTTGGACTTCCCTGACGGCCACGCCGTGCACCTCGGCCGCGTGCGCGCAGTCGTCGAACTCGGGCGCGGCGTTGAGCACCGCGCCCTCACGCAGGCCCAGCTTGATGCGCACGGCGCCGTACGCCGTATCGACCGCGACGAACTTCCGCTCCAGCACCGTGCGCGACACCCGCCGCGCCCGCACGCCGAGCGTCGAGGTCTCGCGGAAGAACACGCTCTCGATCACCGCGCGCTCATCCTCGGTGCAGAGCGCCGACAACAGATGCCCCGGCCGGCCCTTCTTCATCACGACAGGCACGACCCACGCGTCGAGCGCGCCCGCCGACAAGAGCGCCTGCAGCGCCGCCGACACGAGCTGCGGCGAGAGGTCGTCCAGGTTCGCCGAGAGCTCGAGCACGCCCGTCTGCGCGCCCGGCGCGAGCGTCCCCAGCGTCGCGCGCAACACATTGGGCGCATCCGGCCAGCGGCGCGTGCCGGCGCCATAGCCTGTGCCCTGAAGCTCCATCTGCGGCAGCGCCTCCGCGTGCTGCGTCAGCGCGGCCACGATCGCGGCGCCCGTCGGCGTCGTGCGCTCCCCGGGCCCGCTCGGCCGCATCATGCGCCCGCGCATCACCTCGAGCGTCGCGGGCGGCGGCACGGGGATGACTCCGTGCGCGCTCTGAATCACCCCGCCTCCCGAGGGCGGCGGCAGCGCGTAGACGGTGTCCACCCCGAGCGCGTCGAGGAGGAGCGCCGTCCCCGTGAGGTCCACGATCGAATCCACGCCGCCCACCTCGTGGAACTCGACCTCGTCGGGCGCCATCCCGTGCACGCGCCCTTCAGCCTCGGCGAGCCGCTGGAACGTCGCCAACGCCCGCGCGCGCGCGCCCTCGGGCAGGTGCGCGCGGCCCAACAGATCGCGGATCACCCGGAACGGCCGGTGGTGCGGCTCGCGCTCTTGCACCTCCGCGGGCACCCGCACGTCCACGTGCAGGGACACGATTCCGGAGACCTCCACCAGCGTCTCCACGAGGCGCACCGCGCGCAGATCGATCCCTTGCGCGCCCGCCGCCTCCGCGAGGTGTCCGAGCGCGTCCGCGAGGGCCTTGCGCAGGGCCGCCCCCTGACCCGTGCGATCGCCCAGGTGCAACAGCGCCGCGAGGCACAGATCCCCCGAGATCCCGCCGATCGGCTCCAGCACGAGCACGCGGCTCATGGGTGCGCGCTCTGCAGGGCGATCCGGGCCGCGATGAAGCCCGCCGAGAACCCGTTGTCGATGTTCACCACGGCCACGTTCGACGCGCACGAGTTGAGCATCGCCAGGAGCGCCGCCACGCCGCCCAGCGACGCGCCATAGCCCACGCTGGTGGGCACGGCGATCACCGGCCGCGACACGAGCCCGCCGACGACGCTGGGCAGCGCGCCCTCCATGCCCGCGCACACGACCAGCGCATCCGCCGCCCGAAGCTGCTCTACGCGCTTCAAGAGCCGATGCAGGCCCGACACGCCGATGTCGAAGTGCCGCTCCACGCGCGCGCCGACATGCACGGCCGTGATCGCCGCCTCCTCGGCGACCGGGATGTCCGTCGTGCCCGCGCAGACGATGCCCACGAGGCCCTTCAGGGCGCGCTCAGGTCCAGGCGCCCGCGCAGCGAACGTGCGCGACACCGGGTCGAAGGTGCCCTGCGGACAGGCCTTCAGCGCCGCCGCGCCACCCTCGGGCGACAGGCGCGTCGCCAGCACCGCCTGCTTGTGCTCCACGAGCTTGGCCACCAGCATACCGACCTGCTCCGGCGTCTTGCGCTCGCCGAAGATCACCTCGGGCACGCCCATCCGCGACGCCCGCTCG
>JAFEBC010000517.1 GCA_018266095.1 Deltaproteobacteria bacterium | reverse complement strand
TGCAGCGCTCGTCGAGGAGCCCGCCCGAGGCCGCGTCGAAGAAGGCGCGTCCGGCCGGCACCTCCGCGCCGCAGCGCGCGCACGAATCCAGCTCGGGCGCGAGGCCGGAGCCCAAGAGCAGCGCCAGCTCGAGCGCGCGCACGCGGGCCGAGGTCGCGGCGCCCGTCGACAGGACCGAGAGGAAGTCGCGCAGCCCGTCGAAGACGGCCTCGGCCGGCTGCCCCGCGCGCGAGAGCTCGTGCGCCAACTCGACGGCGAAGCCAGCGTGGGCGATGCGGTGCAGATCCTCGCGCAGCCCGCCGAACCCCTCGCGCAGCGTGGCCTCCCGCAGCGTCACCAGGTCCGCGCCCGGCCGCTCCGCCAGCAGCGTCTCGATGAGCGAGAACGGCTCCAGCGCGCCCGCGAAGCGCTTGCTCTTCTGGCCCGCGCGCGCGAACGCCGACAGCCGCCCCCGCTCGCGCACGAGCAGGTGCACCACCAGGTCGCTCTCGCCGTAGGGCACGGTGCGCAGCACCAGGGCCTCGACGCGGTCCGCGCGCAGATCCATCGCGCCGCCGAGGGTAACAGAAGCCTGCTAGCGGCGCCGCAGCACGAAGTAGAGCGCGATGGCCGTGATGACGAGGACGGTCCACACCAGCGGATCGCTGGAGATGCGCCGCGGCAGGGACGCCAGCTTCTTCGCGCCCGCCACCGCCTTCTCGCCCGGCGTCGACGGCACCACCGGCGGCGGAGGCAGCGTCGTCGGCGGCAGCGTGCCCAGCCACTCCTCGTAGCGCAGCGCCACATCCTCCGGGTCCAGGCCGATCGCCAGGGACACCGCGCGCACGTACTGCAGCGCATAGGCGCGGTCCGGCATCGCCCCCGTGTCGTCGGCCTCCAGCGCCGCCACCACCCGCGCCGGGAGCCTCGTCTCCGCGATCACCTCATCCAGCGTGAGCCCGCGCAGCTCGCGGCTGCGCCTGAGCCAGCGGCCGAAGCTCGGCTCGCCCACCGCGCTGACGATCGCGCCATCGCCCGCCGCGCCGTTCACCTCGGGCGCACCTACGGCGCACCCAGCTCGCGCACGAGCCGCTTGCACTCGGCGCTGGTGTTCGGATCCGCCGCCTTGCTGAGCTCCTCGCACTTGAGGAACGACGCGCGCGCCTCGTCGCCCTTCTGCAGCCGCGCCAGGAGCTTGCCCTTCACCATCCACGCGTCCGGGCTGTCGGGACAGGTGCTGGTGTAGCGATCGTAGGCCTCGGCCGCGTCGTCGAGCTTCTGGGTCTCCTCGAAGATGGTGCCGAGCTGCCGCCAGCCCTTGCAGTACTTGGGCGACACCGTCAGCACGGCGCGGATGCGCGAGATGCCCTTGTCGGTCTGTCCGGACTTGTAGAGGGTCCAGCCCAGGTTGGTCTCCGCCACCGCGCGCTGCGCATAGAGCGGGTTGGTGAGCGCCTTCTCGAACTGTGGCGCCGCCTCCGCGTAGCGCTTCTGGCCCAGCAGGAACGCGCCGTAGTTGTTGTAGGCCTCGCTGAAGTTCTCGTCGAGCTCGATGGCGCGCTTGAAGTGCTGCTCCGCCTCCTTGGCCTGGTTGAGCGAGAAGCCGTAGAGGAGCCCGAGCGCGTTGTGGATCTGCGGGATCTCGTCGTCGCTCTTGAGCGCCTCCATGTACTCGGCGAGCGCGCCCTGCGCGTTGCCGGCGTTCACCAGGTTCGACCCGAGGTCGTAGTGGATCTCGGCCGTGGTGCGCCGCTGCTCCGCGGTCGGCCCGCTGCACCCGAGCGCGGTCAGGCAGAGCACCGCGCCGAAAGCGCCGAAGAGGCGCGCCACCGTGGCCAGCGGATCGGCGGCCTTGGCCCGCTGCACCGCCACCACCTGCTTCTTGCGCTGCGGCGGCTTGAACGCGCCCAGCCGCGCGATGAGCTCCGCGCGTTGCCCGGCGTCGAGCCCCGGCCAGCCGGTGTTGTCGAGGATGAAGCCCATGCTCTCTGCGAACATCATCGCGTCCTCGATCTGCTGCGGCACCTCCGCGTCGCCCACCAGCTCGCCCGCGTAGACCACGTTGGTTCCTTCGTCGAGCAGCGTCAGCACCATCAGCACCTGCATGCCGCCGCCCACCTGCGTGGCGACGACGACCCCTTGCGCGCTCTGCGCCGCGCGCCCCTGCGACTGCACCAGCGGCTGGTTCGTCGACTCGTACAGCTCGACGATGTCGTCGGCCGAGGCGAGGTGTGTCTTCTGCGGATCCTCGCTGAGCATGGCTCCTCGATCCCTGGCCCGAAGCGTCCGGCTAGCGGGCGGTGATGGTGTACTCGTCGTTGACGTTCTCGGTCTCTGCCGCGGTGCGCCGGTACTCGAAGAGCGGGTTGTCGATCATCACGTTCCCGCCGCTCGAATCGCCCTCGCCCACCGTGACCTTCACGTACGCCGACGCCGCGCTGCTCTTGCGCCCGGCCTCCATGTGCTTGGTGGCCGCGAAGAGGATCTTGTTCTGCCCGGGGTTGAGCAGCTTGGTGATCTCCATGACGATCTGCGAGTCGCCCGCCTTCACCTTGCGCACCCACTTCGAGTTGATGAACACGTCGACGTCGTACTGCGCCGCGCCGCTCTCGGTGTGCTCGGTGACGAGCCAGTAGCGCTTGGTGATCTGCCCCGGCACCAGCGGCGCCGCTTGAGCCGCCTGCTGCTGAGGCGGCGCCCCCGACGCGCCGCTCTGCGCGGGCTGCCCCACGGGCGCCTCGACCTGATACGCCGGGCAGTCGAGGTGCACGTCTCCGCGCTCGTCGATCTTCACGGGCTTGCACTTCTCGAAGCTCTGCGAGCGCACGCCGTCGATGTTGACGCCGTTCAGGAAAATGGACGCGACCAGCGGGAGCAGCAGGTTCATGCAGAGAGATTCGCTGCACTTCAGAGGGCAGGTCAACAACCTTCCCCGGGTATCTGTGCTCCAAGCTCCCCGAGCCTGACCCGGGCCCCCACGCACCTAGCGGCGAAAGAGGGGCCCGACGCCGCTCGCCTCGGCGTACGCCTCGTGCGCGTGGATGCTCTCCTGGCTCTCGGCGCTGACGTTGAACGCGTCGGCCTTCGGGTGCTCGGCGAGGGCCACGACCAGCTCGCGCACGACGTCCTCCACGAAGCGCGGGCGCGACCAGGCGCGCTCGGTGACGTACTTCTCGTCGGGCCGCTTGAGCACCGGATACAGCTCGCAGCTCGAGGCCTCCTCTGCGACGGCGGCGAGCTCGTCCAGGGAGAGCTTGCCCATCACCGACTGGATCCTCACCAGCGTGCGCTGGTTGTGCGCGCCGGCCTCGCTGATGGCCTGGCTGCACGGGCAGAGCGTGGTCACCGGCACGGTCACCGAGGTGGTCGACACGAGGCGCGAGCGCGGCTTGCCCTGGAGCTCCTGGAACGAGTGCGCCGAGAACTCGCCGCGCAGCTCCAACGCGCTCCGCGCCTGGCTCACCGGCGCCCGCTTGGCGAGGAACCAGGGGAACTCCACCCGCACGCTCGCGTCCTTCGCGCCCAGCGTGGCGCGCAGCTCGTCGCAGAGGGAGATCGCCGCGTGCTCGTCCCACACACCCGCGCGCGCCTGCACGGCCTCGGCGAGCCGCGAGAGATGGGCCCCGCGCGCCTCCGCGGAGAGGAACACGCCGAGCTCGAACTTGCCGATCGTCGCCTTCGCGGCCTTGCCCACGCGCACCTGGATCGGCAGCGAGAGGCCCCTCACGCCCACGCGGTGCAGCTCGACGCCGCGCGTGTCGGCCTCGAGGTGGACGTCAGGCAGCGCGTCCACCGTCGCCCGCGCGCGTCCGCGGGCCGGGCTGGGCTTGCGAGCGGTCACTTCTTCGCCTTCACCAGCGCGCGCAGGTCGAGCTCGCCGCGCATGACCACCACGCCGTCGCCGCTGAGCCAGGCGCGGATCTGGCCGGGCTCCGGCTCGGGGCGCACCGAGACCAGCACGTGGCCCTCGCGGTGCAGCTCGGTCCCCTGCGTGAAGCGGAACGCGCGCGGCATGGCGTCGGGCCGCGTGTCCTGCAGGAGCAGCCCGAGCTGCGCCAGCGCCGAGCCCGTGACCGCGTCCTCGGGCACGCCGTCCATGGGGAAGAACGCGCGCGCCGCGGCGTCCACGCCCTCCTTGGGCTGCAGCGCGTAGAGGATGACCCCGCCCGCGCCGTCGGCCTTCATCGCCTCCGCGAGCGCCTTCTGATCGATGGCCGCCCGCGCCAAGGTCTCCCGGTCGCGCAGACAGATGTAGAGGTTCCCGCCCGACTGCGACGCGCCCGACAGCGAGCGCCGCGGCCCCTGCGACGGCTCCAGCACCTCGGGGATGAGCCCCAGCGCCATCAGGAGCTCGGCGGAGACCACGGCCTCCTTGAACTCGGCCGGCGGCGCCTCGAAGGCCACGTGCAGCTTCTTGTCCGGGGTTCGTGTCAATTCGACACGAAGCATCCCGCTCTTGCAGGTGAACGCCGTGCGCACCACCTGGCCCACAGGCACGCGCAGCCGCTGCGCCTCGTCCACCATCACGCGCAGGGCCGCGAGCGTGGCGTGGCCGCAGAAGAGGACCTCGTCGGTCGGCGTGAACCAGCGCAGGTGCCAGGCCGCCGAGGGATCGCGCGCGGGCAGCGGGAACACCGTCTCCGCGTGCTTGAGCTCGCCGGCGATGCGCTGCATGGTCGCGTCGTCGAGGTCGGCGCCATCGAGCACCACCGCCGCGGAGTTGCCGCGCAGGGCTTCGGACGTGAACGCATCGAGGATGTAGACGGGCTTTTTCATTCACACTCCCCGGACGTCGGGCCCCCAGATGAGCTTGTGGAGCTGGAGCTGCAGCCGCGCCGTGCGGCCGCTCGCGAGCAGCCACTCGGACAGCGCCTTCGGATGCACCTGCCCCTGCGAGGGCGAGAACAGCACGGGCACGCGCGTCCACAGATCGAGCCTGTCGATGACGCCCACGGCCCAGTGGAAGTCGCTCTCGCTGCACACCACCACCTTGAGCTCGTCGCCGGCCGTCAGCCGCTCCAGCTCGCGGAAGTCCGTGTGCGGCTCCTGCGAGCCCGGCGTCTTCAGGTCCACGATCTTCTTCACGCCGCGCGGGATGCGATCGAGCGGCCGCTGCCCGTGCGTCTCGAGCGACACGTCGTAGCCGCGATCGAGCAGCTCCTGCGCCAGCTCCGGCAACTCCTTCTGCAGCACCGGCTCGCCGCCCGTCAGGCAGACGAACTTCGTCGGGTGCCGCGCGACCTCGTCCAGGATCTCCGCGCGCGTCATCGCCTTGCCGCCGTAGAAGCTGTACGCGGTGTCGCAGTACTGACAGCGCAGATCGCAGCCAGTGAAGCGCACGAACACGCACGGCCGGCCCGCGTGGGTCGACTCGCCCTGGACGCTGTAGAAGATCTCGGTGACGCGCAACGCTCGGCTCCTTCGAGGCGCGCTTCATACCCGCGCCGAGGCGTTCACGCAACGAGCGCAGAGGCTTGGCGTCCGAAGCCGTCCGTCGACTACACTGCGCCGCCACTTGCCACTTGGGGAGGAACTCCACGTGAACGTTCGCTCGCTGACGCTGCTGGGACTCCTCTCGCTCTCCTTGCCTGCGCTGGCCGGCGCGGCCAAGAAGCCCAGGCCCATCCCTGTGCCCGACAAGGAGACGGTCGCGCGGCACCTCATCGGCGGCGCGCTCACCGACGGGCACGCGTTCGAGCTCTTGCGGGAGCTGACCGACCACATCGGGCCGCGGCTCTCGGGGTCGCCGGGCGCGCAGCAGGCCGTGCTGTGGGCGATGGCGCGCGCGCAGGAGGATGGCCTGTCGGTGCGCACCGAGAAGGCGATGGTGCCGCACTGGGTGCGCGGCGAGGAGAAGGCGCAGATCGTGTCGCTCCCGGCGCCGAAGGGGCTGGAGCAGCTCACGGGCGCGCGCTGGCCTCCGGAGCCGTATCAGCTCGCCATCACCGCGCTCGGCGGCAGCAAGCCCACGCCCGCGGGCGGCGTCGAGGGGGACGTCGTCGAGGTGGGTTCGCTCGCCGACATCCGCGCGCTGGGCGAGCGGGCCAAGGGCAAGATCGTCTTCGTCAACCACGACATGTCCGTGGCCGCCGACTACGGCCGCCTGGCCAGCCTGCGCACCAAGGGTCCCTACGAGGCCGGCAAGCTGGGCGCGGTGGGCACGCTCGTGCGCTCGCTCGCCTCCGCCTCGATGCGCTCGCCGCATACGGGCGCGACCTCGCTGTTGCCCGAGGCCTCGCCCTCCGCCGCGCTCTCCACCGAGGACGCCGAGCACCTGCACCGCCTGCTGCAGCTCGGCCCTGTGCGCGTGCACCTGACGCTCGGCTGCCAGACGCTGCCCGACGTCGAATCGGCCAACGTGGTGATGGAGCTCCCCGGCCGCGAGCTG
>JAFEBC010000516.1 GCA_018266095.1 Deltaproteobacteria bacterium | reverse complement strand
TGACCTCGCGCGCCTTGGGCGGCAGCGCGTCGAGCGCGTGGGAGACGGCCAGCGTCTCGGCGAGGAGCTCGCGATAGGCTGCGTGGACAGTGGGCGGAGTGGCCTGAAGCGACTGGAGGAATTGACCCAGCTCGGCCCGCGGAGGTGCCGCGTTCAGGAGCTGGTCGAAGGTGCGCAGCGCGTCCAGCCGCTGCGGCGTGCTCCAGGCCTCGCCGTCCTCGAGCGTGTCGGCGATGCGGAACAGGAGGTACGCGACCGTGACCTCGCGGCGCGTGGGCTCGGGGAGGAACGGGATCGTCAGCGCGAAGGTGCGGGAGGACTGCTCCAGCAGCGCGTCGAGGTCGGCCATGAGGGCCAGGGATGTGTCATGCCGGGGCCGCTCGCGCAACTCCACGGCTCTGCGTCTCAGCGGTGAGTGACCGGGCGGGCAACCCAGCCCGTGCGGCCGTGCTTCCGGCACAGCGCGACCCAAACTGCACGAGACGCGGGCGACATGGCTTTCAAGTCCCCTCGGGCGTCGACTTCTCCGCCTCTTCCTCGGCGGCCTTGCTCCAGCCCTCGGGGTCCTGCTCCAGGGCCTCCTTGCGCTCGGCGATGATCTTCTGCGCGGCCTCGAGGTCCTTCGCGGCCACGCGGATCTCGAAGGTCTCGCTCACGGCGGCGAGCTTGTCGACCATGCCGGACCGGCCCGCGGCGACCATCGCGTCGATGCCCGCTTCATCACAGGCGTCGACGAGCAGCTCGGCTTCGATGGCGTCGTTGGCGAGGCCCGCGACGGCGAACTCGCGGTTGTCGTCCTGCGGCCGGACATCGGACTCGGAGGTGTCGCTCATGCGGACACCATACAACCTCCCGGAGCGGCCACAAGGCCCCTCGGGCCAGCCGCCGCGCAGCTACTTACGACGGACGTCCTTCCATTCCCGCCCCGTGCGGCCCTGCTCTTCCAGGCGCTCGGCGAGCACGTCCACGTTCACGTCCGGCGGGCCCGGATTGATGAAGCGCGCGCGGTACACCGGCTGGCCCGTCTGCGCGTAGCGGCGCTCGCGCGTCGAGAGCGTCTCGGGGATGAGCTTGGACAGGCCGCCCGCGCCATCCACATTGACGAAGCCCGCGTCCTCCCAGGTGCGCACCGCCGACTTCGCGTACTCGGGGACGTCGGTGCGGAAGTCGACCTCGCCGTCCTTGTGCAGGAGCAAACGCAGCAGGGCCGCGAGCTCCACGTCGACCATGCGGCGCTTGTGATGCCGCGCCTTCCACCACGGATCCGGGAACTGCACGTGCACCTGCGAGAGCTGCCCCGGGCCGAACCAGCGCGGCACGAGCACCTTCGCGTCGCCGTGGAACACCATCAGATTGCGGATGCCCCGCTTGTGCGCGCGCTCGCGGATCTCCTCGACATCGCTCCGGCGCGTCTCGATGGCGACGAGGTCCAGCTCCGGGTGCGCCTTGGCGTGATCGAGCGCGAACGCCCCTCGGCCCGGCCCGATCTCGAGCTCCAGCCGCTGCGCGCCCGTGCGCAGGAAATCGCGCGGCCAATCCGGCCGCAGCTCATCCGGGTGGGCGCAGGTGTGCGCAGAGTCAGGCGATGTCATTGAAACATCCATGGGAGCGGTGCGTCATAGCAGAGTTGCCAGTCGAGGCGACCTGTGGAAAGGTCGCACGGTCTTTTTTTGTCAGGGGTTCCATCTCCATCGCGAGGTTTTGACCTATGTGGCAGCGCCTGCGCCGTGTGTTCCGTTCGATGTTCGGCTGGATGATCGCGTCGGCCGAGGATCCTGAGCTCATCCTCGAGCAGAACATCCGCGACCTGAACGATCAGGTCCCGAAGATGAACGAGTCGATCGCCATGGTGAAGGCGAACGTGACTCTCCTCGAGAAGGAGAACCAGAAGTACAAGAACGACATCGGCGAGGCGACCTCGAAGGTGAAGGCCGCGATCCAGGCGAACCGCGACGACATCGCGACCACCTACGCCACGCAGCTTCAGACCATGAAGGCCGGCCTGATGCGCAACGAGCAGCAGCTCTCGGCCGCGCGCCAGGCGTACGACAAGGCCATGCAGGTCAAGCAGGCGTTCGTGCGCGAGAAGGATCGCAAGACGAACGAGGCGATGCAGGCCCTGCGCGACGCGCGCCGCAGCAAGTGGCAGAGCAAGGTCGCGGACGCGATGGAGTCGTTCCAGGTGGCCGGCATCGACGCGACGCACGACGAGATGCTGCAGAAGATCCAGGAGCAGACCGCGGTCAACGAGGCGCGCATGGACATGGCGCTGTCGAACGTGGACACGCAGGGCATGAAGATCGAGGAGGACGCCGAGAAGATCCGCGCCCAGGAGCTGCTCAAGCAGTTCAAGAGCGAGATGGGCATGGACGCGGCGCCGGCGGACGCGGGCGGCGACAAGACGCTGGGCAAGAAGGTCGGCGTTTCGTAGGCTTCGAGCGGCTGTCGAATGCTCACGGGGCGCTTCGTCTTTGCGGCGAGGCGCCCTGTGCATTTCTGGCGTAGGAATGTGCGGGCGGGGTCGTGCGTAGTGCTTCTTGAACCTCGCGGAGCTTGAACAATGGCGGACGAGTCGTATGTGAAAGAGGCGTTCCTCATGCCGCAGAACCTCATCGGCCTGGGCGTCGGCGTGGTGGCGGCGGCGGCGTTGCCGATCGCGGGGCCCATCATCCTCGGCGTGGGCGCGCTGGAGGCGCTGTACCTCGTGAGCATGAGCAAGAATCCGCGGTTTCAGCGGATGGTGCGGTCGCGGCGAGGGCGCTGAGGCGTGCGCACGGTCGGGCAGGCAGGGCTCGTGGATCCGCGGGTGCGGCGCGGCCTGGTGCGGCGGGTGCTCCTGCTCGCGGGCGCGCTGGCGCTGACCTCGTGTGCGCGCTGCGGGCCGCCGCCGGCGGGGTCGGCCGAGGAGCTGTTGAGTCCGGAGTTCTCGGCGGCGGTCGCGAGCGAGCCGCTCGCCAAGTACGGCAACTTCATCCTGATGACCCTGGCCGTCCTCGACCCGACGCCACTCGCGGACAGCTCCAGGGAAGTGGTGGATCAGCTCGGGAAGGAGCTCGGCTTCACGCCGTTCACGCGCGAGGGGCTGCTCGCGGGCGGCGTGGATCCGGATCGCGACGTGGCGGTCGTGATCCAGGTGACGCCGGGGAAGCGGCCCTCGTGGACGGCGGCCATTCCGCTGAGCAAGGCCGATCTGTTCCTGCAGAAGGCCGAGGCGCTCCTGCAGCGGCGCGCGGGCCTGCCGGTGCGGACCGAGGAGGCGCGCGGGGACGTGCGCGCGATCGTGTACTCGCGCGTGGGCGAGCCGATGAAGGTGGCGCTGGGCGTGGTGCGCGGATATGCGCTGCTGTCGCGCGGCGAGGATCCGATGGCCGAGCTCGCCGCGGCCCAGACGCGTGACAAGACCAAGAGCCTGGCGACGGCGCCGCTGTTCCTCTGGGCGCAGAAGCAGCTCGCGCCCGCGCGGCTCGTCGGCGTCATCGCGCAGAGCGCGCAGCCGGCGATGCTGCGGGGTCTGCGGGTGCCGACTGGAGATCTGGCGCTGGGCCTGACGCGGCGGCCGCAGGACCCGGACGGCGCGGTGCTCCCCGATGGTGCGGACGGCAAGACGATCGGGCTGACGTTCCGCGCGGTGCAGAAGCTCTCGCTGCCGTTGGGGACGGTGCTGCCTGAGGTGTTGCCGGGCGGGCTGGACGTGCTGGCGTGGGTGAAGGGGGCGCCGCTGCGGGTGGCCGCGGGAGTGCGCGCCGACAAGCTGCCGGAGGTGCTGGCGCGGACGCCGCTGGCGCCGCTGGTGGAGCGGCTGCGCGCGGTGCTCGCGGACAAGAAGATCGACCTCGACAAGGACGTGCTGGGCTCGCTCGGCGACGGTGTGGCCCTCTCGGCGCAGCTCTCGCGGGACGCCAACCTCGCGCTGGCGACGGATCCGACGCGCATGGACTTCGCGGGCGGGGCGCTGCTCGATGTCGCTGACTTCGCCGTGGTGGGCGTGGTGAAGGACGCGCAGAAGCTGACGGCCGCGATGGATGCGGTCATGCCGGCGCTGGCGACCGCGGGGATCACCGGAACCAAGGGCGTGTCGTCGCTCGATGGGAAGGGGCCAGAGTGGGCGTTCCACGACGCGCGCGGGCACCAGATCTGCGTCGGCGTCGCGGAGGAGGACGCGCGAGCCAAGGGGCCGCCTCAGGTGGGCTACCTCATCACCGGCAAGCGAGACGTGAAGACCCTGACGAGGCCGGACCTGTCACGGGGGCGGGCCGCGGCGAGCGTGTCGCTCCGGGTGAACCTGGATGAGCTGGCGAGGGAGGCCAAGGCGCTGCCGGATTCGTCCTTCGGTGGTGGCCCACAGGCGATGGTGGCGCGCGCGCTGGTGACGCAAGTGCTCCAGCCGTGGAGCGGCTTTGTGGGGGCGGTCGATGTCCGCGTCGACAACGAGCTCATCGCGATCGATCTCGGCATCTTGCCGGTGCCGGAGCAGCGGCGGTGAGCGAGGTCGCCCTCTCGCTGCGCGGGGTCAGCAAGCGCTACGCGGCGCGGCCCGGCGAGGGCGATGGCGAGCCGCAGGACCTCTTGCGCGCGGTGGACCTCGAGGTGAAGCGCGGCGAGTTCGTCGCGGTCGAGGGGCAATCTGGCAGCGGAAAGAGCACGCTGTTGCACCTCATCGGCGGCCTCGATCGTGTGTACGAGGGCGAGATCACCGTGCTCGGGCACGCGCTGCGCACGGCGCAGGAGGCGGACCTGGCCGCGCTGCGCAACCGCTCGCTCGGGTTCGTCTTCCAGTCGTTCAACCTGCTGCCTCAGCTCTCGGCGCTCGACAACGTGCTCTTGCCCGAGGCCTTCGGTGACGTGCCGGACGCGACGCGGCGCGCGCAGGAGGCGCTGGCGCGCGTGGGGCTCGCGAAGAAGATGCACGCGCGGCCAGGGCACCTCTCGGGCGGCGAGCGGCAACGCGTGGCGATCGCGCGCGCGCTGCTCACGAGGCCGCCGCTGCTGCTCGCGGATGAGCCGACGGGGAACCTCGATGCGGCCACGGGCGCGGGCGTGATCGAGCTGTTTCGCGAGCTGCACCAGAGCGGCATGACGCTGCTCGTGGTCACGCACGAGGTCCGCGTGTCGCGCGCCGCGAGCCGGGTGCTGCTGCTGCGCGAAGGGCGCCTCGACGCGCCACAGATCGACCCTTTGCAGACTCCGGGCGAGGGCGTGAAATGAAGCCCGCCAAGCTCACGCGCCTCGTGCGCGGAAATCTGCAGCGCGACCTGCGCTCGTCGATCGCGTCGGCGCTGGGCGTGGCGCTCGGGTGCGGCTCGCTCGTGTTCTTCCTCGCCTTGGGCAGCGGGCTCTCGCGTGCGGTGGCGGCGGTGTTCCCGACCACGACGCGCGAGCTCGAGGTCACGCTGCCGTCGTCGGCCATCTCGGGCCTCTTCGACAGCGAGCAGAAGATCGACGACGCGATGGTCGACAAGCTCGCGCACCTGCCGGGCGTGGAGCACGCATATCCGAAGATGGCGCTGCGCATCTCGGCGGTCACGCGCTACCAGGGGCTCTTCTTCGGCAAGGAGCTGCGCATGGGCCTGGAGGTCGTGGGCGTGGGCGTGCCCGAGGATCTGCCGGCCGGAAACGCGAAGCTGCCGTTCGTGAACCCGCCGGAGCTGACCAGGCCGCTGCCGGTGATCGTGAATCGGCGGCTGCTCGACCTCTACAACAAGGGCTTCGCGCCGCAGCGCGGGCTGCCCAAGCTCACCGAATCGATGCTGGTCGGGTTCACCTTCCCGATCGAATTGGGCCGCTCGTGGGTGGCCGCGCGCACGCTGCCGACGACCATCGAGACGCAGCTTCAGCTCGTGGGCTTCTCGGACCGCGCGATGCTCGCGGGCGTGACGCTGCCGCTCGAAACGGTGCGCGCGATCCACCGCAAGCTGGGCCAGGACGCGGACACGTACACGAGCGTGCTGTTGCGCGCGCGCTCGTCGAGCGAGGTGACGGCGCTGGCGGCGCGGGTGCGCGAGCTGGGCCTGGAGATCGACGAGGGCGAGCGCGGGCTCGTGCTGCAAGTGGGCGCGGCCGTGAAGCTGACGGCGCTGGCGCTGGCGAGCTTGTCGATCCTGATCACGCTCTTGTCGGCGATCAACGTGGCGCAGGCCTTCGCGGCGCGGGTGCGCGAGCGGCGGCGCGAGATCGGCATCTTGGCCAGCGTGGGCGCGACGCGGAGCGATGTGCGCGCGCTGTTCCTGGCCGAGGCGGCGAGCGTGGGGCTGGCGGGGTCCCTCCTCGGCGTGCTCGGAGCGCGGCTCTTGGCGCTGGTGCTGGATCACGTGGCGCACACGCAGCTCCCGGACTTCACGTTCATGCCCGAGCACTTCT
>JAFEBC010000515.1 GCA_018266095.1 Deltaproteobacteria bacterium | reverse complement strand
CCAGGCCGCCGGGCGCGACGTCGATGGCGCGGTGGGCGGTGCGGACGAGGCGCGCGGTGGCCCGGGCCTGGCCTGCGCGGCGGATGGCCTGGAAGGCGAGCCAGTGGTCGTTGCTCATGCTCGCGTGCAGGAGATCGGGCGAGCCTTGGGCGACCCAGGTGGCGAGCTGTCGCGCATCGGACAGGAGGTGCGAGAGGCGCGGCTTGCGGGAGAGGTGCAGCGTGCGGACCCAGGGGACCTGCGCGCGGTCCAGGTGCTCGGAGAGGTTGCCTTCGCGCACGGAGTCGCCGCCGAAGCGGGCGTCGTGGCCGCGGGCGCGCAGGAAGCGCGCGAGGGCGATCATCGACTCGACGGGGCCGGTGCGCGAGCTGCTCGAGCACAGGAGCAAGGGCGCGCGGGGCCACGCAGGAATGGGGGCCATCGCGTGCGCGGAGGCGGGCGCGCTCGGCGCAGAGGCGACAGAGGGCGGAGTGGGTGCGCTCATGGCCGGGCCCGCGCGAGCTCGAGCTCACGCACCTCGCGCACGTAGGCCTCGTGGGCGCGCAGATAGGCCACCGCGAGGCCGGCGCTGCCGTCGAGAAAGCCCAGGCGCAAGAGGTACGCGCGCACGAACCGCCAGAGCGGCCGGGCCACGAGGCGGACGATCGAGGCCCGCTTCCCCTCGGCGTGACGCTTCTGCGCGGCGGCCTCGGCGTAGCGGCGCGACTTGGACTTCGCCTGCTCCAAGGAGGTCCAGGTCAAGTGGATCACCGGCGCATCCAGCCTCTGCACCGCGCCGTCGATGAGCAGCTTCTCGTGCACCGGCCGCTCGGGGTCGTAGCGCACGCGGTCGCGCAGGTAGAGGCGCACGTGCCGGTCGGGCCAGAGGCCGCCGAAGCGCAGCCAGCGGTCCTTGTAGTGATTCTTGAAGGGCAAGGCGTACGCGCTCGCGGCGGGCGCACCGGACGCCGGCAGCGCGGCGTCGGCGATGGCGCGCGCGGCCCTTTGCAGCTCGGGAGAGGCGCGCTCGTCGGCGTCGAGCGAGAGGATCCAGGTGCCCTGCGCGCTGGTGCGGGCGAACTCGTGCTGGCGCGAGAAGTCGTCGAAGGGCCGCTCCAGGAGCCGCACGCCGCGGGCCCGCGCGATGTCCCGCGTGCGATCGGTCGAGCCGCCGTCGACCACCACGATCTCGTCGCAGAAGGCCAGCGATTCGAGGCAGGCGTCCAGGCGCGCCTCCTCGTCCTGCACGATCACCGTCGCCGAGAGGCGCGGCGCGGCCACCTCACGCATCTCCCAGGCGGGCGGCCGTGGCGGTGGTCGAGTGGTCCTTGGGGTCGCCGGTGATCACCGTCTGGCCGCCCAGGCGCGCGACCAGCTCGCGCTCGGGGACGGTCTCGGGTGTGTAGTCGGTGCCCTTGGCGTGGAAGTCCGGACGCAGCGCCTCGATGAGCGCCTCGGCGGTCTTCTCGGAGAACACCACCACGAGGTCCACGCACGCGAGGCCGGCCACGAGCTCTGCGCGCTCGGCCTCCGGCACGATGGGGCGCTTGGGGCCCTTGCTCTCCTGCACGCTCGAGTCGCTGTTCACGCCGGCGATGAGCAGGCCGTAGGGCCGCACGAGCTCCTTGGCGCCGCGCAGGTAGCGCAGGTGCCCGACGTGCAGGAGATCGAACGCGCCGTTTGCGAGCGCCACGGGACGTCCGTCCTTGCGGGCCTGCTCGCGGATGGCCACGGCTTCGGTGAGCGTGACGATCACGAGCGGCTCCGCGGGCGCGCGGCCACGGGCTTCAAGGTGTGCGGCGGCGTGACCAGCGTCTCCGAGAGCTCGCGCTGCAGCTCCTCGGCGCTCACCGTGGCCGTGCCCAACTTCTGCACCACCAGCGCGCCCGCGACGTTGGCCAACTGCGCAGCCAGGAGCGGGTCTGCGCCGCTCGCGAGGCCCAGCGTGGTCACCGACATGACCGTGTCGCCAGCGCCGGTGACGTCCACCGCCTCGTGCGTGCCGTGCGCGGGGACGATCTGGGTGAGCGACTCGGGCTCGAGCAGCGCCATGCCGTTCTTGCCGCGCGTGACCAGGAGCGCGCCCACGCCCTGCGTCTCAAGCAGCGAGCGCCCTGCCCGCTCCAGCTCATCGAGCGAGCCGTCCAGCCGCTTGCCCACGGCCTGCTCCAGCTCGACCTCGTTGGGCTTGATCAGGCGCACGCCTCGGTAGCCCTTGAGATCGTAGCGCGCGTCCACGCACACCTGGACCTTGCCCGTGTGCGTGAGGGCGCGATCGCGCAGGGCAGTGAGCAGGCCGAGGCCGTAATCGCTGATGAGGATGGCGTCGCAGGTGCGCGCGGCGTCGTCGAGGGCGGCGGTGAGCCTCTTCAAGGCCTCGCCGTGCGGCGCGCCCGGGCCGTCGCGATCCAGGCGCACGATCTGCTGCCGGCGCGTGTTCTTGCCGCCCGCGAGGATGCGCATCTTGGTGGCCGTGGCCGCGCCGCGCACGGTGACGATGCCGTCCGTGTCCGCGCCCGCCTTCTTGAGCATCTGCACGAGGCGCTTGCCGGCCGCATCGCTGCCGACCACGCCGATGGGCCGCACGCGGGCCCCGAGCGCGCAGAGGTTCATCACCGCGTTCCCGGCGCAGCCCGCCACCAGGCGGCTCGATTCATAGCGCACGATCAGCACCGGGGCCTCGCGGCTCACGCGGTCGGTCTCGCCCGAGACGTACTCGTCGGCGACGAGGTCGCCCAGCACGGCCACTTTCGCCTTGGGCAGGCGGCTGAGCAGCGCGAGCAGCCTCTCGTTGTGGGCGGCCTCTGGTGATCGGGGAGTCATTCCGCGCGCTTCCTCTCACACCCTGCGCAGCGTGAGCAAGGCCAGCTCGGGGCGCGAGCCGAGCCGGATGGGCGCCGCGCTGACGACGCCCATGCCGCGGTGCACGTAGAGCTGCGAGCGGTTCTCCTCGAAGTGCCCCATGGTGTACGGGCCCAACAGGCGCGCCGCGGAGAACGTGCGCGAGAGCGCGATCTGGCCGCCGTGCGTGTGTCCGCTGAGCACGAGGTCGGCGCCCGCGCCGGCGCAGCGGTGGAACTCGCTGGGGCGGTGCGCGAGCATGACGCGCGCCTCGTCGGGGGCCGCGCCGCGCAGGGCCTTCGCGGGGTCCGAGTCGCCGCTCGACGGGTCGTCGGTGCCGCCGAGCCAGAGCGTGCCCTTGCCGCGCGCGAGACGGACGCCGGTGTTGCGCAAGAGCGTGTGTCCGCAGTCACCGACGGCGCGCATGGCCGGGCGCGCGCCGGCGAAGTAGTCGTGGTTGCCGAGGATGGCGAAGGTGCCGAGCTTGCCGTGCAGGTCGCGGAAGGCGCGCGTGAAGGGCGGGCCGTGGGCGGCGCTGGAGTCGAGCTGGTCGCCGGTGAAGACGATGAGGTCCGCGCCCAGCGTGGCGGCCTCGGCGGCGAACTGGCGCATGCGCTCCTCGGTGATGATGCCGCCCGAGTGGATGTCCGAGAGCTGCAGGATGGTGAGCCCGTCGAGGTCGGGGTGGAGATTGGCGAGGCGGATCTCGGTGCGGGTGATCTCGGGGTCGCTCTCGACGGTCTGCCACCCGCGCACGCCGGCGAGGACGGCGCCGCCGAGGAGGGCGGTGGCGGAGCGCGCGAGGAAGACGCGGCGGGGTTCGGAGAGGGCGGGGAGAGGGGAGGCGTTGAGCGTTGGCGTCGGCGTCGGCGTTGGCGTCGGCGTTGGCGTCGGCGTCGGCGTCGGCGTCGGCGTCGGCGTCGGCGTTGGCGTTGGCGTTGGCGTTTGCGTTTGCGTTTGCGTTTGCGTTTGCGTTTGCGTTGGCGCTGGCGTTTGCGTCGGCGTCGCTGCGTCCGGCGTCCGCGCTGCCTTCGCGTCGCGCGCCTCGAGCCTCCTCGCGACTGACACCGCCGTCCCGAGCACGATCAGCAACAGGAGCGCGCCGATGTTCCACGACACCAGCGGGTAGACCACGAGCCAGCGCGCCAACGGCGACCACTGGTGCCCTTCGCGCGTGATCCAGAAATGAAACGGCAGGAACGCGGCGGCCGCGATCATCACGCCGGCCAGCACCCGCCGCGCGCGCGCGTGCTCGGGCTTGTGCAGGTAGAGCTGCCGCAGCGTCTGGAACAGCGCCACGTGCACCAGGGCGAAGAAGGCGATGGGCACGACGAGACGCCACGGGAGCATGCGCGGATCCTAGCAGCAATGCCGAGCGGCCAGACAGGTGCGCGCTCAGGGCCGCGCGGGCGGGCGCGTCTTCCAGCGGCGGTGGAGCCAGAGCCACTGCTCGGGGTGCGCGCGGACGAGGTCCTCGACGGCGCGGGTGAGCTGCTGCGTGAGCGAGAGGACGGCGGCGTGGCCGCTGGTGCCGGGCGCGGGCGCGAAGGGGCCGAGCACTTGCACGCGGTGCGTGCCGTCGGGCTGGCGCACGGGGAAGGCGGCGAGGAGCGGGGCGCGCGCGCGCAGGGCGTACACGGCGGCGGCGGGCGAGGTGCACGCGGGCGTGCCGAAGAAGTCCACGAAGACGCCGCGCTTGGGCCGCATGTTCTGGTCGACGATCACGGCCAGCACCTCGCCGCGGCGCAGGAGGGCGACGGCGTCCCGCGAGGCGTCCTTGTCGGGCAATTCCTTCATGCCGCCCTCGCGGCGCGTCTTGAGGAGCCACGCGTTCCAGCGGCCACGCAGGCGACGGGTGATGGCGGTCAGCTTCACGCCGCGTCGGGCGCAGGCCCGGCCCAACAGCTCCCAGTTGCCGAAGTGGGCGACGGCGACGACGACGCCCTTCCCCGCCTGAGCGGCCTCGGTGTAGCGGTCGAAGCCGTCGAAGGTCACGAGCGCTTCGAGCTCGCGATCGGTGATCGAGCGCGCGGCGGCCACCTCGCCGAAGGTGGCGCCCAGCGTGCGGTACACCCGGAGGGCGAGCGCGCGGAGCTCGCGCGGAGTCTTGTCGGGGAAGGCGCGGGAGAGGTTCTCGATGACGATGCCGCGGCGGATGCCGAGGAGGAACGCGAGCGTGCCGATCGAGGCGCCCAGCGCGCGCAGGACCCGAGCCCAGAGCGAGCTCACGGCAGCCCATCCAGCTTGCGTCCGGTGATCACGGGAGCGCCGGCCAGCACACGATCGAGGGCTGCGTCCAGCGCGTCCAGGCCGCGCAGGACCTGCACGTCCACGCGCAGGGGCACGATGGGCAAGGCGTCCGCGGACCGCGGCGGGAGGCGCACGTGGTCCTTCTCGGTGACCACCACGCGCTGCGCGCCCGCGCGCTTCGCGGAGGAGAGGGCGTCATCGAGCTGACCTGGAGTGAGCTGCTGGTGATCGGCGAAGAGCGCGGTGCCCACGAGCTCCGCGCCCGTTCCGCGCAGCGTGTCGAGGAAGCGCTCGGGGCGCGCGATGGCGGCGAGCGCGAACACCTTCTGTCCGCGCAGGGACTCACCGCTGGCCGCGAGCTGGCTCTGGATCGGCCCCGCGAGCCCGCGCTCGTGGGCGCGCTGCTGCACGAGCTCCAGGTCGGGATCGTGCGCGGTGGCCGCGTCGGCGCGCGTGAACCAGAGCAGGCCGCGGGAGCGGACACGATCGAACGCGCGCAGGTCCTCGCGCAGCGGGCCGCGCGGGAGCACGTGACCGTTGCCGAGCGGATTGGCCGCGTCGATGACGACGATGTCGAGATCGCGCGCCAGCTCGTGGTGCTGCAGGCCGTCGTCGAGCACCAGCACGTCGCAGCCCTCGGCGATGGCGGAGGGCGTGAGCTTCGAGCGGTCGCGGCCCACGTACACGCGCGTGCCGGGGCTGCGCCGCTTGAGCAGCATGGGCTCGTCGCCACACTCCGCGACCGGGGTGGTCGCCTCCACGCGCAGGTCGAACCTGGAGGTCCGGCCGTAGCCGCGCGAGAGCAGACCAGGCTTGCGTCCGCGCGCGAGCAGGCGCTCGCAGAGGAAGAGCGCGACCGGCGTCTTG
>JAFEBC010000514.1 GCA_018266095.1 Deltaproteobacteria bacterium | reverse complement strand
GCTCCACCAGGCGCAGTACGCCGGCACCGACCGCGTGAACCAGAGCCTCTACGGCCAGTCCGACGACCGCTCGACGGGCGGCGCGCACTACATCAACGAGAACGGCCTCGCCTTCGCGCTGCACATCCCGACGCTGGTGGCCTGGCCGCAGGAGCGCGTGCAGCTCGACACGCTCTATCCGCGCGTGGACACGTTCGCGTCGTCGGGCGGCGCGACGGACAGCGACTGGTACATGCACTTGGAGGCCGCGCAGGCGTTCACGAAGGGGAACGGGATCCTCGCGCCGGCCCCGTCGCTCGTGGGGCCGGGGCTGTCTGCCTGCCAGGGGTCGAACGAGTAGCGTCCGCGGCTCCGGGGCGCGAGGAGGGCCGCGCTCCGGCCGGAGGTCCGCGGCCCCGGGCGAGGGGGAGCGCGCGCCTCCTGGAGGCCAGCGGCACGACCGGCCCTCGCGTCCGCGAGGGCTTCGAGCTCCGTTCCACGCCTTGGTGTGCCGCGCGCTCAAGTCGGCGCGCATCTCCCCCTCGCCCGGGGCCGCTTTGAGGTCGGGATGAATGCCCTCCTCACGCCCCGGGCCCTGCGCTCTGGTTGAGGGGCCGCGCGGGCGGCTCGTCTCAACGCTAGGGGCCGGCCCGAGGCTCCCGTTGGGGGGATCCGGTTGGGCTCGTCCAGTCCACTCAGGGCTGCACGCGCTCCGTGACGGGCTTCCCTGTCCTGCTCGAGATCCCCAAGAGCTCCACGTACTTCACGCTAGGGATGAGCTGATACTTCGTCACCACGCCGTAGATGCTCGTCAGCGCGCACTCCTCGCCGTTGAGCAGCATGTACGCGCGGAGCTGATCGCCGTCCCAGCGCACGGTGATGAGTCGCTGCTTGGCCACCTTGAAGTGCAGGTGCGCGACCTCATCCGTCACTGAATCGACCTCGATGCCGAAGGCCAGGCGCTCCTCGAGCACGCTCAGGCCCTCGAGGCGGTCGTGGTCCTCGTGCAGGATCCAGTGCACGCGCACGGGACGCCCGCGGTCGAGGCGGCCGCCGTCGAGGAGGGCTTCGTAGACGACCTCGTTCTTGTTGTAGTTCGAACGGATGGAGAAGAGGCGCCGCTGGTCGAAGAGGTGCGGGTCGGCTGAGACGGCGCAGGGGAACACGCAGGCGATCGCCAGCACGAAGCAGGAGAATCTGCGAGCCGTGTTCACGCGCCACATCCTCGCACGCGTGAGGCTCCGAGCGGAATCACCGCGCGAGCACGGTCGCCCGAAGGAGCTGAGTGCGGCCGGCCTAGAAGTGGAACAAGCTCATCGCCCCGAACTGGTACGTGTCCTTCGTCGTGAACACGCCGCTCGGGTCCAGCTCCCACTGCCGCCGGAAGTCTGCGCTCAGGTAAATCGGCCCGAACACCTTGAACGCCACCGTGCCGCCCAAGAGGCTGCGGTCGTCGATCTTGAACGCCTCGCCCAGGCCCGTGAAGTTCGAGCGCGTGTAGTAGCCGAGCACCTTCACCAGGCTGAAGTTCGGAATCGTCGCGTAGATGCCGATCTGCCCGCCCGGCTGGTCCTGGTAGTCCTGCAGCGTGCCGCCGATGGTGACGAAGCCGCCGATGTTGCCCGCGAGCTCGCCGTACCAGCCCTGCTTCACGCCCGTCGTCTCGCCCTTGATGTAGCGGGCCGCGAGCGCCTTCGGGGCCGCGATGTTGCCGTTCGCGTCGGCGCCGCCCACGCCCGCGGGCGCGAGGAAGAAGTAGGTGTTGCGCGTCTGCTCGTACTGCGAGTCGAAGTAGGCAGGGATGTAGCCGTCGCCCATCACGCGGTACTCGAGCTTGGCGTAGAGGCTCACGTCGATGATCGGGACCGGCAGGTGGATGTCCGAGAACACGCCCGCGTGCAGGCCGTTGCCCGCGCCGAAGATGCGGTTGAAGTCCACGTACGGTACGAGCCGGATGAGCGAGTTGTCGAGGACCGCGAACTCCATGTCGATGCCGCCCACGCTCTGCACGCGCGCGTCGGTGGCGATGGCATGGCCGTGATCGTCGGCGACCACGTTGCCCGTCGCGTCGCGCTGGAAATAGAAGGGCGCCTGCACGTCGCCCGCGTAGGTCAGGCCGATGGCCCAGCCCGAGAGGAACGGCGTCTCGCCGAGCGGCCGCACGTAGACGCGGCCCGCGATGACCTGCGGGTTCAGGACGTCATTGGTGAACGTCTCGAAGCCGAAGAACGGCTGGTTCACGTCGAGCGCGACGCCGACCTTCGTGTAGTCGAGGTTCAGCGTGTTGTTGTAGCGGCTGACGATGGTGCCGTGGCCGATCGACGCCGACCACTGCTGGCCGACCTGCACGTAGAACGGGTCGCGCTTGTGGCCGTAGCGCACGTAGCGGATGAGCTTGAAGAAGTCCGACGGCTCGTTCCACGACGGCCGGCGGATCCAGCCGCCGATGGCCTTGTCGTCGCGCGTGCACTTGACCTGCGGGCTCGCGGTGGCGCCCGCGCAGCCGGAGTCCTCGTCGTTCCACACCAGGATGTCGAGCGGGAGCGCGAGGCCGATGCCGACCTTGCCGATGCTGAAGTCGGTGTTGATCTGCGTCGACGCCCAGTAGTCGCCGCCGATCTTGCCGATGCCGATGCCGACGCCGAGGCCCTGCTGTCCGCCGAAGGCCGTCCACGGGTCGGGGATGGTGTTCTGTCCGCTGATGCTGGTCGCGCCCGTGCCCGCGGTCGAGCCAGGCGTGCTGCCGCTGTCGGGCGGAGGTGTCTCCTGCGCGAAGGCCGCGGTGGTGGTCAGGAGGGCGAGCAGAAGGACACGGCGGACGAGCGGCATGGACACTCCGGTTTGGATTGCACGCCAACGGTACCACTAGAAAATGAGAGTGCCAGAAACCTTCGATCGGCCACGGGCGGGCGTTGCGTGGGGAAGGTGGTGTGGACGCGTGTGGGATTGGGTGGGCGCTCGCGGGTCGCGCTCCGGGGGAGGGGTCCGTGCTCCGCTCCGATGGCGTGAGGCACTTCGAGAAGCCGTCCTTCTGGTCTCCGCTCGTCACCTTGGCCGATCCGCGTCCCTGAGGGGCCGCTCCACAAGGGGCGAGCTCCGCTCCCCCTTGACCCCCAAATCGGCTCTGCCCAGGGGCCAAGTTGGTTGCGTCCTCGCCTGAGCGCCAGTGGGGACAAGTTGCTGGCGGTGCTATATCCAGCCGGGTGACCACTGCGCGCAGTCAGGCTGAGCGGAACTGTCTGGCCCGCCTCGTCGAGATGGGCGACGCGCTCGACAAGATGGTGAAGGAGCTGCCCGATGACGTCGTCCCGCTGGGGCAGAAGGCGCGCTCGCGGGTGGCAGAGTGGCAGATTCGCATCGCGCAGGGCGGGGCGGACCTCGCGCAGCTCACCGAGGCGATGACGGAGATCTCGGGGATGATGGACGCGCTGACCGCGCGGCTTTTGCTCGTGCCGTGGGACGGGCAGAAGGCGGGGACGCTGAAGAGCTAGCCGGGGGCTGGGATGGCGAGCGAGGGCAAGCCAGCTGAGCCGATTCGCGATCCCGAGTACGCGCGCGCAGTGGCGCGTGAGTACAAACGGCGGCACAGAATCGTTTCGGGGACCTTCGCCGCGACCGGCCTCGGCTGGATTGCGATGGTGGCGGCCATGAACTTCGCCCCTGCCGAGTTCCTCACTGGCTGGCTCGCTGCGTTGGCGCTGGTCCTGACGGTCGCGCTGACCGGCATCGTCTCCTGGGTAGGGAGATGCCCGCACTGCAGCGCCGCGGTGATCGACGACCCGGCCAGAGACGGACCTGAGGGCCCAGGATTTCCCCTGATGCGTCCTGAGGCCTGCTGGTCGTGTGGCGCTCGCTTTCTCCCGCCAGAAGTCTCGGTGCGCACGCACAAGCCTGAGCGCGAGCGCAGCTGAGCCGATTGCCTACTTTGCGGCAGGTGCCGCCGCCGCCTCGCCCGGCTCGAACGTCAGCTCGCCCTCGATCACCAGCTTGTCGTCCACTTTCACGAGCAGGAGCTCCGGCCGCTCCACCTGGAACGCGTCCAGGCTGATGTCGAACTTGAACACCGCACGCAGCTTCGCCCCCTCCGACGTCAGCGTCACCGGCACCTGCACGGGCTGCTTGTTGCCATTGAACTCCACCGTCGCCGCAAGCGTCGTCTGCAGCGGAGCGGCCAGTGGGAGCTTCAGGCCCGCGAGCGTGCCCTTCACGGACACCAGCGGATAGAGCGCCTCGCGCGTCACCTCGCGCATGTGCACGTCGCGGTTCGAGTTGCCGCTGTCGAAGCAGGCCACCTTCGCGCGCACCTGGACCTTCGCGCCGCCGTCGGGGGTCAGCGCGGCCTTGCCCTCGACGGTCTTGCAGACGCCGGACACCTCGTGGAGCTTGTGGACCAGCGTGTACTTGAGCTGGCCCTCCTTGGCGTCGAGCATCACCGGCTGGGCGAGGGCGGGGGCGGCGCTGAGCAGGGCCAGGCCCACCAGAAATCGTGTGAGACCAGTGTCGAGAAATCGTGTGAGACCTGTCGCCAGAAATCGTGTGAGACCTGTCGCCAGAAATCGTGTGAGACGTGTCATGCGGACCATTCTCGCGCCAACCGCATCCCACGCGCGAGGGGCCAATGTAGGAGGCCGAACCCTGAATCGTTGCGGCCGGTTGTGGCTCCTGTAACGCACGCGGTCTCGAGGCGTCCAATGGGCATGAAGACCTCCTCCTGGATCGCGGCGCTGGTGCTCTCCTCCTCACTCGTGTCGTGCCTGCACGCGCAGGCGAGCGACGATGTGCAGATCGGCAATCCGGCGCTCGGCAAGTCGCCGGGCGGGGTCGGGCATGGCACGCCGCTCAAGGCCACCGGCAAGAACGAGCTCGCGGTGTTCGCGCAGGGCTGCTTCTGGGGCGTCGAGGAGCGCTTCCGGCGCGTGCCGGGCGTGGTCGCGACGGCGGTCGGGTACACGGGCGGGCACACGAAGGATCCGTCGTATGAGGATGTCTGCTCGGATCAGACGGGCCACGCCGAGTCGGTGCTGGTCGAGTTCGACCCCGCGCAGGTGAGCTACGCCAAGCTCTTGGAGTTCTTCTGGAGCTCGCACGACCCGACCAGCGGCAACCGGCAGGGGCCGGACCACGGGACGCAGTATCGATCGGCCATCTTCACCTTCAGCGACGCGCAAGAGAAGGCGGCGCTGGCCTCGCGCGACGAGGCGCAGAAGACGCTGGTCGACAAGATCACCACCGAGATCGCGCCCGCGGGGCCATTCTGGGTGGCCGAGGACTACCACCAGCAGTGGGACGAGAAGCACCACGCGCGCTCGTGCCCGCTGCCGCACAAGGCGCACAAGAAGACCGCGATGGACACGCCAGGAGGCGACATGACGACGCCGCACAAGCAGGCCCAGAAGCCGAGCGACGAGGAGCTCAAGAAGAAGCTGACGCCGGAGCAGTACGAGGTGACGCAGCACGAGGCGACCGAGCGGCCGTTCTCGAATCCGTACTGGGACAACCACGCGGCGGGCATCTATGTGGACGTCGTGTCGGGCGAGCCGCTGTTCTCGTCGACGGACAAGTTCGACTCGGGCACGGGCTGGCCGAGCTTCACCAAGCCGCTCGAGCAGGCGAACGTCACCACCAAGACGGACCGCAAGCTGTTCATGTCGCGGACGGAGGTGCGCTCGGCGCTCGCGGATTCGCACCTGGGGCACGTGTTCGACGACGGGCCGGCCGACAAGGGCGGGATGCGCTACTGCATCAACTCGGCGTCGCTGCGGTTCATCCCCGCGGACAAGCTGGAGGCGGAGGGATACGGCAAGTACGCGAATTTGTTCGCGGTGGCGGCCAAGAAGTAGCCCGCAAAGGACCGAGGGCCCGATGCTCGCGAAATCGTCTGAGACCTGTTTCTCGGTCCCGAAATCGTCTGAGACCTGCTCTTCCGCCCCGGCCTCGGCCCGCGGGTGTTCCTGTGGGCTGAGCGGGGAGACCCTCGAACACTCCTCGGCCGGGTCGCCTGGCGCCTCGTCGATCTGGCACGCGTGCCTCTTCTGCTCCTCGCGGCGGCTCCTCGCGCGCTTGCGGGCCCGGCTGGGCGGCACCTAGGGCCGCGGCAGCCTCCCGACCGGCCAGCGGTAGCCCCACAGGCGCGAGAAGTGCCACCACTCCTTGGGGTTCACGCGGAACCCCGCGTCGTGCAGGGCGCGGATGAGCAGGTCGCGATTCTGCTTCGCGGGGCCGTCGGGCAGCGGGGCGTCGGCGTGCGTGCGCGCGTTGAACTCGTCGTGGTGCGTGGGCAGCGGCACCGGGGAGCCGTCGAGGGCGAGCAGGCCCACGTCGATGGCGACCCCGCGCTCGTGCAGGGACCCTTTCTGCGGATCGGCCACCGCGCCCGGCACGGGCAGGGCCTTCCAGAGCGCCTCTTGGGCCTCCTTGGGCCGGAAGCAATCCCAGGCCACGAGCGTCCGCTGCGACCTGGCGAGCGCCCGCTGCGCCTGCGCCAGCCGCTCCGCCACCGAGCGCCGCAAGAGGCACTTCATGTCCGGGGGATACAGCGCGCGCCGGGCGAGATTGCTGGCCGTGGCGTACGTCAGCCGCACCACGAGGCCCGGCACGAGCGGCTGCGCGTCGACGAGCGGGTCGTCGGCGTCAGTCACTTCTGGGAGCTTTTCGGGACCGAACGTGCGGGGCGCTTCACCCGCGAGGCCCGCGCTCAGCGGCAGCAGGGCCAGGATTGCGGCGGCTCTTGCGGCAGAGGCAGCGAGGCGGCGGGCACCCTTGTGCATGGGCCCGCCGCGGCGCTCGAGCGAACTACTTCAGGCGCCGGAGCGCGCGGATGATCTTGTCCTTCTCCTTGGTGCGCGTCGCCGCCGCGGGGGCCTTGGTGCTGGCCTTGGCCGCCGGCTTCTTGGGAAGGAACCTGGCCATCAGCTCGATCTCGAGGGCCGCCAGCTCGGCGCGGGCGCCTTCGTGCTGCTGACCGCGGCGCGGCAGGGGGGCCGTCTTGGAGATGCCGGAGCCGGTGCGCATCCGCAGCAACTTCTCCTCGCGCGCCGAGAGGCCGGCCGCGGCAGTGCGGAGCAGCTCGCGCACCTCGGTGCTGGTGATGGTGCCGGAGTTCTTCGGGCTCGCCATGCGGGTTCATCTCCTTGCAGGTTCGACGGGCAGCCTACTTGGCTACCCGCGGAGATCAATTTTTTCACACGTCGGATGGATGTCCGACTGTGTCGTACCGGTGCTCACAGGGCGCAGAATCACCTGGGGGTGAACAAGTGTCCAGTTTTCGGATGCACTTTTTTCCAACCGATCAACGGCTGTGTTCGAAGCGGCGGGAGGGTAGTGTCTGGTCTCATGAACCGTCCTGCGCGCCTGGCGATCACGCTCTTGTTGCTGCTGTCGGGACCGTGGGCGGCGCTGGCCTCGAGCGCCGAGCCCCTGATGGCGGTCCTCGACTTCAAGAACAAGATCAAGGGCAAGGACGCCGAGGAGGTGGACCGGCTCTACTTCACGAGCCTCACGCGCTCGTCGGTGTTGGCGGTGCTGCCGCACCTTCGCATCATGACGCGCGAGAACATGGAGGTGCTGGTCGCGGCGACCGGGCGCAAGCTGGCCGACTGCGAGGGCGAGTGCGAGGTGGACACGGGCCGCAAGCTGGGCGCGGACCTGGTGGTGAGCGGCGACCTGTTCAAGGTGGGCAAGCTGTTCAAGCTCGATCTGCGCCTGCGCGACACGCGCGAGGGGCGGCTGCTCGCGGGCGGACAGGCGTCGGGGGCGTCGGTGGAGGAGCTGGACGCGGCGGTGGCGCCAGCCGTGGCCAAGCTGGTGGCGTCGCGCGTGGCCCAGGAGCCGGTCGAGAGCGCGCGGGCGAAGCCCGTGGATGGCGCGCAGGCGCCGCAGGGACAGCCCAAGGCGGAGGGGAGGCCGGCGGCGAAGACGCTGACGTTGCCGATCGGGACGTTCGCGCAGCAGTCGGGGAATGCCGAGCTCAAGGACGGCGCGCTGTGGTGCGACGGCTGCTCGCTCATCGGGCAGGAGAGCCTGGGTGACTTCGTGCTCGAGGGAGACGTCGAGTTCCTGGGCGGGACGCACAACCTCGGCATCGTGTGGCGGCTCACGCAGCTTCCGGACAATCCGGCGCAGTTCGAGGGCTACACGGTGGGGCTGCTCAACAACGGCGCGTACAACGTGTACCGGGGCTGGCGCGACGCGGGCTGGTTCCTGATGACGAGCAACTGGACCAAGGCCAACGACTACAAGCCGGGCGTACCGATGGCTGACAAGAACCACGTGCGGCTCGAGGCGATGGGGCCGGAGTGGGTCATCAGCGTCAACGGCAAGGAGCTCGATCGCGGCACGAACGCGTGGTTTCGGGCGGGCGCGCTGGCCTTCTCGGCGGGGGCGGACACGCTCGTGCGCTGGAGCAACCTGAAGCTCGAGCGGAAGGACGGGAGGCGCGAGGTGCGGCCGCTGCCGCCGGCGGTGGCGGCGCGCTCGATGAAGGGGACGTTCACGCCGGTGCCGGGCGGGTATGAGTGCTTCGGCTGCCAGACGTTCCTCGAGGGCGACTTCACGGACTCCACCATCGAGGTGGAGGTCGATCACCTGGGCGGGCCGACGGATCGCGCGGTGGCGGTGTGCGGGCGCTCGCGGGAGCTGACGAGCACGCCGGGCAAGATCGGCGGCATCTGCCTGAACTGGGTGTTCGACGGGAAGTACAACCTGTTCTCGGGCTCGGGCGACGCGTGGACGCGGCTGACGCACAACTGGAACAGCAGCCCGGACTACAAGCCGACGCCGCTCCTGGTGGGCGGGCCGCACAGGCTGCGCCTGGACCTGAAGGGGAAGTCGTTCACGGTGTCGGTCGACGGGCAGGTGCTCGATGAGGTGGAGAGCGGGGACTTCCGCTTCGGGCAGGTCTATCTGGGTGTGGAGACGCCGGAGCAGCGGGCGCTGTTCAGGAACATCCAGGTGACGAAGGCGCCGTAGCTCCAAGGGACTGGGTCGCTGAGGTCGCCGCCGGGTGCGCCCGACCGTCGCGCTCAAGGCGCGTAGCGCGCGAGGTACGGCTCCATCTCGAACTTGTTCATGGTGGAGCGGCTGGTCATCGAGCGCACGGTGCCGAAGATGGCGCGCTCGGGGAACGGGCGGTCGTGCACGCCCAGGCACCAGAGGAAGCCGCAGTAGCTGTTCGCGTCGCGGCCGTCGAGCGCGTACTTGTCGTTGAGCCACATCATGCGGCGGAAGGCCTCGGCGGCGTCAGTGCTCCAGAGCAGGAGGGACTTGCCCCAGAGCATGCGCAGGTAGCCGTGGATGCGGCCCTCGCGGACGAGCTGGCGCTGGGCGGCGTTCCAGACGGGGTCGGGGGACTCCGAGCGCTCGAGCTCGCTGTCCGTGAGCAGGGCAGGGCGCGGATCGGACGCGTGATCGGCGAGCGTCTGCCTGGCCCAGTTCGGGAGCGGATCGAGCGTGGTGTGCGCGCTGCGGGCGGCGAGGTTCAAGGCCAGCTCGCGGCGGACGATGAGCTCCTCGAGGAAGGCCGCTTTGTCGGCGGCGGGCGCGTCGGACTCCTGCGCCGCGAGGGCGATCTCGAGCGGGCCCAAGTGTCCGAAGTGCAGGTAGGGCGAGAGCCAGCTCGTGTGTGATTCGGAGGGCTGGTTTCTGCGCTCGTCGTAGCCGGGGAGGCGCTCGGCCAGGAAGGACTTGAGGCGCGCGAGGGCGGCCTGCGTGCCGCCGCGCAGGAGGTCGACGGGCGCAACAGAGTGGTCGATGGGCAGCGAGGCGCAGAGGCGATCGATGGCGCGAGCGTCTGCACCGGACGCGGCGGGCTTCGAGGGGGACGAGATCGTGGACATGTCCAGCAATTCGAAGCCCCAGTCGAACTGCGCGGGCGCGTCGACCTTGGGCTTCACCTCGGGGATGCGCACGAGGAACTGCGGCAGCGCGCGGTGGATCTTGGGCCGGATGGTGCGCGCGGCGAGCTCGAGCTGCGGGCTGTTGCTGAGCGGGACCACGCCCGCGGCGTCCACGGCCTCGACGCGCACGTTCACCCTCTTGGCCAGCGCCTTGGTCTGCGCCGGGTGGATGAAGGTCGGGAGCCAATCGGTGACGACGACGCGCGCGCGGGCCGAAAGCTGCAACAGCGCGCCCTTCTTGTGCTGGGGCCGCTGCAGATAGAACGCGTAGGCGAGACCGCGCTTCCTCGCGTCAGCCGCGTTGTCGGGCGCGCCCTCGAGCACGAAGCGGTGGAAGCGGTCGCTCGCGTGCGGGTAGTCGTGGCGCAGGGCCTCGTAGACGACGAGCGGCAGCGAGAGCTCGTTGGCGCGCCGCTGCGCGTGGGCGTACGCGAGGTTCTGCCGCAGCCGGCGCTGACCCTGCAGCCAGAGCAGCACGAAGGCGCCCTTGGGGTTCTCGGAGGCGTCGTTCATGCCCTTCACGCGCCCGTCGAGGAGCTGCGAGAGCAGGACGTCAGCGGCGCGGGAAGTCATGCCGGGACCGTGGAAGGTGAGCGGCCCGCCGGCAAGCGAAAAGGAACTGCAACTGCTTCACAAGAAGGAAAGAAGGAAGGGATTGGTCCTCGGGGTCCTTGTCCAGACCCACGTCTCGCATGTTGGGTTTGGTTCGAGTGGTGCTCCGATCATTGGAAGTGCCCTCCAACGTAAAGCGATCTTGGGGGCCTTGAGTCCAACTCGAGGTGAGCGCCAGAAACCCCTTCCTTCTTTCCTCCTTGTGAAGCAGTTGCAGTTGCCGTTGCCCTTCGCGCCCTACTTCTTCACCGCCGGAGTCTTCGGCGTCGGTGCAGGCGTCGCGGCAGGCTTCTCGGGCGCCTCGGGCGACGGGTCCGTGTCGGGCTCGTCGTTGTCGTCCACGGGCTCGGCCGTCGAGGGCGCGCCCG
>JAFEBC010000513.1 GCA_018266095.1 Deltaproteobacteria bacterium | reverse complement strand
TCCATGCCTCCCGCGTACGCCTCGAAGCGGTCCACGAGCCGCGGCTCGGCGTCACGCTTGCGCGCGAGCGGCGACACCTCCAGCGGGAAGTCGATGACGAAGCACGGACGATCCTTGGGCAGCCGCGCCTCGACCAGCACCTCGAAGGCCCACGCGATCTTCGCGCCCACCGTGTTCGCGCGCGAGAGCTTGTGCTTCTCTTCCTTCTCGTGCGCGGCCGCCTCCCACACGGCCTGCGGCAGCGCCGCGAGGCCGTTGAGCTGCTCGCTCTCGCTCTTGCCGATGAGCTCGGGCGCGAGCGACTTCACCACCTCGCCCAGCATCGACACGCGCGGCCACGGCGAGGTGTAGTCGATCTCCACGCCCTGGTACGGCAGCTTGGTCCCGCCCGACACGCGCTGCGCGAGGTGCGAGATCATCTCCTCGGTGAGCCGCATGAGGTCTTCGTACGTCGCGTACGCCTGGTAGAACTCGATCGAGGTGAACTCCGGGTTGTGCCGGCGATCGATGCCCTCGTTGCGGAAGATGCGGCCGATCTCGTACACGCGGTCGAGCCCGCCCACGATGAGCCGCTTCAAGTGCAGCTCGGTGGCGATGCGCATCTTCAGATCGAGATCGAGCGCGTTGTGGTGCGTGGCGAACGGACGCGCAGCGGCGCCGCCGGCCTCCTCGGGCTTGTGCAGGATGGGCGTCTCGACCTCCACATAGCCGCGCTCATCCAGGAAGCGGCGCAGCGCGGTGATCAGGGCCGCGCGCTTCTTGAACGTCTGGCGCACCTCGGGGTTCACCGCGAGGTCCACGTAGCGCTGGCGATAGCGCGTCTCGACGTCGGACAGGCCGTGCCACTTCTCGGGCAGCGGGCGCAGCGACTTGGTCATCAGGCGGAAGCCGGGCTGCGACGGATTCGGGCGCGCCTCGGGAGCGGTCTGGCCCCACGCGCCGGCCTCGATGGACAGCTCGCCCGTCTTGGTGCGCATCGCGCGGCCGCACGCGTAGACGAAGTCGCCGAGGTCCGTGAGCTTGAGCTCGTCCCAGGCGGCGTCGCCGACCTTGTCCTTGCGCAGGAAGATCTGGAGGTCGCCGTCGCGGTCGCGCAGGCCCATGAAGATGACCTTGCCCATCCCGCGCAGCGCCATCACGCGGCCCGCGATGGCGTAGGCCTCGGTGGGGCCCGACTCGAGCGCGGCGGCGTCCTGGTCCTTGTGGCGATTGACCACGAAGCCCGTGGTGTGCGGCACCACGAGGCCGTTGCCGTACGGGTGGCCGCCCTTCTCCTTGAGCTGCGCGGCCTTGCCTTCGCGCAGGCGGATCTGGTCGGCGATCGAGCTGGTGTGGCCAGGTTGCGGCGCGGCGGCGGGGGCGGTCTTGGGGTCGGTCATGGAGGGCGCGGGTTCTATCGCGAAGTGACCTCGCGGTCACGTGCGGTCAGAGGGGGGAGGTCGTGTGCGCGAAAGCGCGGCTGCACCGAGAGCCAGAAGAGGATGGGGCCGAGCGCGACGAGGCCGCAGCCGGCCATCAAGAGGCGCGGCGCGACGCCTCTGTCCACGAGCACGCCCACGAGCCAGGTGGAGCCGGTCATGGCGAGCGTCATCGCGGCCATCTCGGTGGCGGCCACGCGCCCACGGACTTCATCCGGCACGATGCGCTGCAAGAGGGCCGAGCCGTAGGTCCACAAGATGGACCCACCCGCGTTGCCGAAGGCGAGCGCGATGGAGGCGATCCAGAGCGTGGGCGAGACGCTGAACGCGACGTACGCGGTCAGCACGAGCACGAAGGCCGCGGCGACGCCCCGGCGGAGCGTGATGGGCGCGTCGCCCGCGATGCGGAAGGCCACCAAGGGTCCCAGGAAGCTGCCCACGCCGCGCGCCGTGTACAAGGCCGCGTAGCCGCCGCCGCTGCCGTCGCCGAAGACCTTCTCGCCGAAGAACGCCAGCAGCACCAGGACGCCGCCGAGCGTGAGGCCGAAGCTCGCCTTGACCAGGATGATGGCGGCCACGCGGCCCTCGCGCAGCACGTAGCGGAAGCCCTCGCGCAATTCCGACAGGCCGAGGAGGTTGGCGATCGCGCTCCCCGACTGGAGCTGATTGGCCTCGCGCAGTTCGGCCTCGGCGCGGCGGCTCGCGTCGGACTTCTGCGCGTACGCATAGCGATCCGGCAGCCCGCGGATGAGCCACGCCGACGCCAGGAAGGTGATGGCGTCGAGCACGAACACGACGTTGCGCCCGACCGCGGCGATGACGAGGCCGCCCAGCATCGAGCCCACCGCGAGCGACACGCTCCACAGCGAATTCTCCAGCGTGCCCGCGAGCGCGAGATCCTTCTCCGGCACGAGGTTCGGGAACGTGGCCTGCTGCGCGGGCTCGAAGAACGCCGACGCGATCGAGTGCAGCGTCATCACGCCGAACGCGAACCAGATGTCGTCCGGCCCCTTCACGAAGAGGAAGCACAGCACCAGCGCGGCCCGCAGCAGGTCGGCCGTGATCATCATCGTCCGCCGCGACACGCGATCCGCCAGCACGCCCGCCGTGGGCCCGAACACGAACGCCGGCACGAGGTGCGTGATGAGCGCGATGGCCACGCTCTCGCCCTTCCCCGTCAGGTCGATGACGAGCGAATAGAGCGCGACGATGCTGAGCCAATCGCCCACTTGGGAGATGGCGTTCGCGGCGTACAGGCGCCGGAAGTGCGGGTTCTCGCGGACCACGCGCGAGAGGCGCGACAGATCGGGCGGACCCTGGCTGGAGTCGGGGGCGGACATGGGCTTGGTGCCTTGGGACTGCTTGGACGCTCGAAGGCCGTCCGGGGTTACAGCAACTTC
The DNA here is from genome assembly GCA_018266095.1 of Deltaproteobacteria bacterium. Taxonomy (GTDB): domain Bacteria; phylum Myxococcota; class Myxococcia; order Myxococcales; family 40CM-4-68-19; genus CAIWCD01. The sequence goes on along the minus strand of JAFEBC010000513.1, from coordinate 4,570 downwards.
TTCTCTGCGCGCGTCATCGCCTGCTCGATGATCTCGAGCGACGCGCCCTGTTTGCGCGCGTTGTCCTCGGCCGTGCCCGTCTGCGCGAAGGCGACGAGCGGCACGAGGAGCGCCGCGAAGCAGATGAGCCCGAAGAAGACCGCCATGCCCCCTGCGTACCGCTCAGGGCTCGCTCTCGTCAATGTCGTCGGGCGCGTCGGAGGGGGCCGGGGACGGTTCGGGCGGCGGCGGAGGCTGGCGGGTGACGCCCAGGAGCTCGAGGAGCTGCGCGCGCTCGCGCGTGAGCTCGACGTTCGAGAGCTGGTGGTACATGCCGTACAGGTCCAGGACCTCGAGCGCGCGCTGCACGAGCCGCGGGCTGGGATGCCGCGGATCGCGCCTCCTGGGCGCCGGCAGCATGGCGGTGAGGATGGCCGCCTGCGCGGGCGAGAGCTGCGAGGCGTCCACCCCGAACCACTGCTGCGACGCGGCCTCGGCGCCCCACGCGCCCTGCCCCCACTCGACCACGTTCAGGTACAGCTCGAGGATGCGCTCCTTGCCCAGCGATTCGAGCTCGTGCGCCAGGACGAGCTCGCGCAGCTTGCGCAAGAGCGAGCGCTCCTCGCCGAGCCACAGGTTCTTGGCGAGCTGCTGGGTGAGCGTCGAGGCGCCGCGCCCCAGGTGACCGCGCTCCATCGCCTTCTCGATCGCGGCCTCCGTCTCCTTGGTGTCCACGCCCTTGTGCTCGTAGAAGCGCGCGTCCTCGCTGTTCACGACGGCCTTCTGGAGCCACGGCGAGATGCGCGCGAGCGGCACCGGCGTCCAGCGCTTGTGCGCCTTGCCGTGCGCTTGGCTGTCGCGCGTGTCCATCAGCGCCGTGCTCTTGGGGAACGCGCGCGCGAGCGGCTGCGCCGAGGGGAGCGAGAGCCAGAACGCGAGGGACACCAGCGGCACGAGGAGCAGCGCCAGGAGCAGCCACCGCAGTCCGCCGCGGGCGCGTCTGGTCGCTCGCGGCGACTGCGGCGCCTTCTTGGACTTCCTGGTCTTCTTGCTGGGGGGACGGGCCGGCACGCGGGCGGAGTGTAACCGACGCGACGCGCGCGGGAGCTTCGGGGTACCTTCTCCACAGGAGGGGCCTTGGACGGACTGTTCGCGCTCGGCGGCTTGGTGCTGTTCCTCGGCTGGGTGGCCGCGCCTTGGGTGGCGATGGCCCGCGCCCGGCGCGCGAGAGAGGCCACGGAGACGAACGAGCAGCGCGTGCACGAGCTGCAGCGGCGCCTCACCGAGCTGCACAAGAAGACGCAGGAGCCCAAGGCGGGGCAGTCCGAGCAGGTGAAGGACGAGTTCGATCGGCTGCGAGCGCAGGTGATGGCGCTGCAAGAGGAGAAGCGCGCGTGGCTGCTGGAGCGCGACGGGCTGCTCGCGGCGCTCTTGCAGGCGGGCGGGAAGGCGCCCGAGCAGGCCGCGCCGGCGGAGGTCGTCGAGGCCAAGGTCGCCCCCGATCCCTTCGCGCAGGCGGAGTGGAAGAAGTTCGCGCAGGAGCCGCTCGAGCGTCGCGCGGAGAAGGCGCTGCACGGCGAGCCGCAGCACGGGCAACAGACGCACCAGAAGAGCGCGTTCGAGCACCAGCGCAAGCTCGAGAAGAAGCAGCAGAAGCACGCCCACGGCGAGCACAAGCACCGCGACGCGCCCGGTGACGTAGCGGCGATGCAGGCGCGGCTGGAGGATCAGCGCAAGGAGGCCGAGGGGCAGCCGCCGCTGGAGCTCCAGGAGGTGCCCGCGCAGGCGCAGGTCATCGAGGCCGTGCCCGTGGAGGCGCTCAAGCCCGCGACGCCCAAGGTGCCGCCCAGGCCGCCCCCGCCGCCCAAGGGTCCCTCTGCCGGCGAGCGCGCCCGGGAGCGCTGGCGCTCGCAGGTGCGGCCCATCCTGCTCGAGAACGTGGGCTGGTTCATCGGCGGCTTCCTGGTCATCGCCGGGTCCATCTACTTCATCCAGGAGGCCTGGGGCGGGTTCCAGGCGCTGGGCCGGCACATCCTCTTGGTGGCCGTGGCGCTGGCGTACGCGGGCGCGTTCGTGGGCGTCGGCGTGTGGTTCAAGAGCAAGTACAACCTGAACACCGCGAGCCACGCGATGGCGACGGTGGGCCTGTGTCTCTTGCCGGTGGCCATGATCTCGGCCGCGGACATCCACAGCGCAGGGTGGCTCCCGTGGGCCATCGGCGCGCCCATCGCCTGGGGCCTCGCGTATCCCATCGCGTACCTGGGCGCCGGCCTGCTCGACCGCACGCTGGCGCGGCAGTTGGGCTTCGCGATCTGGAGCTTGCTCGCGCTGATCGTGTCGGCGCGCGCGGCAGGGGCCCTCTCGCCCGCGCTCGCGCTCGGCCTCCCGTACCTCGGCTGGGTCATCGCGCACCGCGCCTCGTCGGAGCCGCTGCACGGGGCCAAGCCGCCGCAGACCTCGGCGCTGGGGTTCCATCTCGCCGCGCTCGCGTACACGCTGGCGTTCCTCATCGGCCTCTCGCGCGTGGTGGCGGGCGACGTCGCGGGCATTCCCTGGGCCGCGGCCACGGGCCCCTTGGCGGTGCTGGTGGCGTTCACGGCCCTGCGCGTCGACGTGGAGCTGCGCGCGCGCTGGGACAAGGCGCCCGAGCTCGACACCGCGCTCATCCTCGCCTTCTGCTCCGCGGTCGGCGGCGTGACGGCCACGGCGGGCAGCCCACCCATCTTCGCGCTGGCGGCGGCGCTGGCCTCGGCGCTGATGGCGGTCGCGCTGGTGTGGTTCCGGCTGCGGCTGTTCGTGCTCCTGGCCATCGGCGCTGCGACGCTGTCGCTCTGGGCCCTGCTCTTCCTGAGCCAGCCGATGGCGACCCTCCTGCCTCAGCTCGGCGGCGCGCTGGCGGCGCTCACGGGGCTCGCGTTCTTCCGCAGCGCGGCCACCTTCGCGTTCCTGCTGTTGCCCATCGTGCACGGCGCCCGCGCGCTGGCCCGTCGCTTCGAGCTGCGCGACGAGCCCAGGCTGGCGGGTGCCGCGCGCTTGTCAGCCTGGCTCGTGCTCTTCGCCGTCATCGCCGTCGGCTCGTTCACGAGCGACGTGCGCGGCGCGGCCCCGACGCTGCTCGTCTGCGCGCTGGTCCTCTTCGCCTGGCACCGGCAGAAGCCCGGGCGCCTCACCGCCTGGTCGGCCACGCTCGCGCTCACCGCGGGCCTCTTGCTCCTGCTCCTGGCGCTGGGCCGCTCGCCCGCGGACGCGCTGGTGAAGACCGCGCTCGTGCTGGCGGCGATGTCGCTCGCGAACCTGCCGCGGCCGGGCCTGCGCATCGGCTCGGCGGCGCTCCTGCAGGCGGCCCTGGCGGTGAGCGCGGTCTCGCTCTTCCTGGACGTGGGCAACGGGCCCGCGGAGGTCTTGCCGCACCTGTGGCTGACGGCGGGCCTGTGGATGCTCGCGGGCCTGGCGCATGGCGCGACGGGCATGGGCTTCATCGGCCTCGCGGCCCTGGGCGGCGCGGTGGCCTGGACGCTCACGGGGCTGACCGCGTGGCCCGCCTTCACGCCGGCCCTCGCGCGCGATCCGACGCTGCCGCGCCTCCTGATCGTGCCCGCGATCTACGTGGGCATCGGCATGGGCGGCCAGTGGCTGGCGCGGCACTGGCGGGGCCTTGCGTCCCTGCCGTTCGGCAAGACGCCGCTCGAGGATCGCGTGCGCAGCCTGCACGCGCTGAGCATCCCGGCTCTGCTCTTGGCGACGCCCGTGCTGCTCGCGCTCACGGTGGGCGCGCTCGCCTCGGCCATCGTCACCGCCAACGGACCGGCCGCGTGGATGCTGGCGACCTTGGGCCTCCTCTTCCTCGTGCACGCGTACACCTCGCGGCAGGCGCTGACCTCGGTGCTCGGCACCATCGCGCTCGTGGCCGCGGCGTCGATCGGCCTCTCGGACATGTTGGCGCCGACCTTCCGCGCCTGGCTCATCAACCCCACGCGCGACACGCAGCCCGACCTGCCCATCAACGTCTCCGACGGCGGCCTCTCGGCGGTGGCGGCGCTCGTGCTCTGGCGCGCGTTCTCCTGGAAGCGGGCGCCGCGCTACCGCAGGCTGCAGACGGCGGGTGTGCGCACGGCGATGGTGCTCTTCTATCTGGCGCACGCGGCCGCGTTCGTGACCGCGCTGGGATCGCTCGCCCCGCTGTTCGGCCAGCCGGCGGCGCGGCCCAACGAGCTGCGGCTCGCGGAGTACGCGCTCTTGATGCTCTTGGGCGCGGGGGCGGCGCAGTTGGCCCTGCGGCAGACGCTGGGCGAGCTCTCGCGCTGGTTCGCGCTCGTGTCGCTCTTGTTCGCGGGCGCGCTCTTGCCCGAGGCCATCGGCCTTCCACCCACGCTGGTCGCGCCCGTGTACGGCGGCCTCGCCATCGCGCTCACGCTGGCCGCGCGGCTGGGCGCGTTCGAGAAGGCCCGCGATCTCTTTCCTCCCGCGCGCATCGGCGCGGCGCTGGCCGCTGCCCTGGCGCTCACTACCTCGTTCCTCCCTCCGCAGACGCCGTTCGTGGCCCCCGGCTTCTGGCATCACGTGGCGAGCGACGCCCTCCTCTGCGCCTGGC